>CAZIVU010000006.1:20238-22719 GCA_964542865.1 uncultured bacterium
GGAGGACACCATGACCGTTGACGAGCAGGTGGAGGTTATAGAGAGGGGAACCGCCGAGATAATAGGAAAGGAGGAACTCTTTGAAAAGCTGAAGAGGAAGAAAGAGCTTAAAGTAAAGGCTGGTTTCGATCCGACGGCGCCAGACCTTCACCTCGGGCATACAGTCCTTCTCTGGAAGCTCAGGGATTTTCAAGACCTTGGCCATACGGTCTACTTCCTCATCGGTGACTTTACAGCCATGATTGGAGACCCTACGGGAAAGTCCGAAACGAGGAAGCCCCTTACAAGGGAGGAGGTCCTTGAAAACGCAAAGACTTATGCAGAACAGGTTTTCAAGATTCTCGACCCTGAAAAGACCGTTGTGGTCTTCAACAGCGAGTGGCTGGGAGGAATGGACGCTGCCGACCTGATAAGGCTCTCATCAAAGTACACGGTTGCAAGGATGTTGGAGAGGGATGACTTTTCAAAGAGGTTCAGGGAGAACAGACCAATACACATTCACGAGTTCATATATCCCCTGCTTCAGGGCTACGATTCCGTTGTCCTTGAGTCGGACGTTGAGCTTGGCGGAACCGACCAGAAGTTTAACCTCCTCGTGGGAAGGCATCTTCAGAGGGAGTACGGAAAGGAGGAGCAGGTCTGCATAATGATGCCCATCTTAGAGGGGCTTGACGGCGTTCAGAAGATGAGCAAATCCTTGGGAAACTACGTAGGAATACTTGAGCCTCCCGAAGAGCAGTTCGGAAAGATAATGAGGATTTCCGATGAGCTCATGTGGAAGTACTACAGGCTGGTAACGAGAGTCTCGGAGAAGGAGATTGAGCGGATGATGGCTGAGGTTGAGGAGGGAAAGCTTCACCCGATGGAGGCGAAAAAGAGGCTGGCGGAGATAGTTGTCTCAACGTTCCACGGGGAAGAGGCTGCCAAAAGGGCAAGGGAACACTTTGAAAGGGTTTTCTCAAGGAGACAGCTTCCCGAGGATGTGGAGGAGCCAGAAATCAGCGTTCCGGAAAATCCCGTCTGGCTTCCCCTCCTCCTTAAGGAGGCAGGGCTTGTAAACAGCACATCCGAGGGAATCAGGCAGATAAGGGCAGGCGGTGTAAGGATAAACGGTGAAAGGGTGACCGATGAAAAGCTGAAAGTTGACGTTAAGAGCAGGGACTTTGTAGTTCAGGTCGGAAAGAGGAGGTTTGCAAGGATTAAACCTGAAAACGTTTCTGTGGGGAAGTGATGGGAATCTGGGACTGGAGGGACCTTGAGGTAAGGAAAGCCGTAAGGGGAATAATGAACAGCAACCTATGCATATCCGGTGAAGACCAGCTTCTCATCCTTACAGATACGTTCAAGGAGAGGGTTGGGGAGCTCATATTTGCCGAAGCATCAAGGATGGTAAGGACGAAACACCTTACCTATGAGCCGACCGGTGAATCGGGAATTGAACCGCCGGAACCTGTCTGGAGGGTTACATTCGGAGACGATTTCGTTCGGGAAATGAGCAGAAAGGGACTACTCGAAAAGGTTATGAGCAAAACAGTGTCTGAAGGTGATGAGGAGGAGATAAAGGAAATTCTCCTTGAGACAACAGCTCCTTCAGGGCTTCCAACTGCCGTTATTGCAGTCAACAGGTACTCGATAAGCCACACGCTTTTCAGGAAGCTCTGTACCGAGTTCCTGACGATGAGATTTGTCAGCATGCCCCTCTTTGAGGGGTGGATGTTCCACACGTCCATGCAGGCAGACTGGAAAGAGGTTGAGAAGAGGTCAAGGGCGGTTGCTGATGTGCTTACGGAGGCTGACAGCGCCCTCCTGACATGCCCTCTCGGGACGGAAATCGAGCTTGGACTCGTCGAGAGGGTGGGGCTTGCCGATACCGGCAGGTTCTGCAAGCCCGGGGATTTCGGAAACCTTCCCGCCGGTGAAGCTTTCATAGCTCCCCTTGAAGGAACGTCTAACGGGAAGTTTACCACGCTCTGGGCACCAACGAGGAAGCTTGAATCTCCAACGACCTTTGAGGTTCGGGAGGGAAGGGTTGTAAACGTTGATGGGGACAGGGAGCTCTCCTCATGGTTTGAGAACCTATCCCACAGGGAGGAGAACGCCTCAAACATCGCTGAGCTCGGAGTTGGAACAAACGACAGGGCTGAGAGGTTTGACAACATACTTGAAGCCGAGAAGATAATGGGAACTTGCCACATAGCGATAGGAGACAACAGCTCCTTCGGGGGTATGACAAGGGCAAACGTCCACGTCGATTTTGTCATAGAGAACCCAACGCTTATATTGAAGTCGGGAAGCAGGGAAACTGTCATCCTCGAGAACGGGAAGTTCCTGCTCTAAGGAGGTGGTTTGTTCAGGAAGCTAAGGGAAAGGATACGGAAAGTCCCGAAGAGGTACATCATATTCACATCGATTGCCGTCAAGCTAACAGAGGTTGTCATCGTCTCTATTCTCATAAAGAAATTCCTTCTCGGTTCAGATTAG
>CAZIVU010000007.1:0-6530 GCA_964542865.1 uncultured bacterium
AGGTAGATTTTCCCGCCGTGATCCATAACTATCCTCTGGGCTATTGACAGCCCGAGTCCCCAGCCCTCCTTCTTCGTTGAAACGTAAGGGGAGAACACCTTTTCCTCAATCTCCTTTGAGACTCCCGGGCCGTTATCCCTGAAAAGGATGAAGACCTTGTTTGGCCTTACATCAAGGGAGACGTAAACCTTTGTCGCTCCGGCATCGATGCTGTTCTCAACCAAGTTTATGAAAACCTCCTTGAAGAGCTTCCTGTCAACCGGGACGAGGACGGAGGGTTTCAGGTTTAGCTCAACGTCTATCCTGTCGGTGAAAGCCTCAAGCGTGTCCTCAATTATCCTTCCTATGTCCTCAAAGCGTTTTTCCGGAAGCGGGAGCCTTGCAAACGCCCTAAACTCATCTATGAGCCTCCTTATGACCTCAACTTCCTCAAGGATTGAGGATACCGACCTCTCAACGACCTCCTTGAGGTTTTCCGAACCCTTCTGGAGATTTCTCCTTATCCTCTCGGCATTCAGGGCTATCGGCGTCAGGGGATTCTTGATCTCGTGGGCAATCCTCTGGGCTACCTCCCTCCACGTTGCAACCCTTTGCGCCTTAACAATTTCGGTTATATCCTCGATTATGAGTATCCTGTCCTTTATGCTTGTCGGAACCACCAGCTCAACCCTCAGGGTCTTCTCCCTCCCCTCCATCATCTGCTCTATGTTTACCCTTCCCCCACCCCTTTCAAGGAGGTTCTGAACGGCCTTTCTGAGGTTCGGAAGGGGAGAGAGAGCTTTCACTATGAAGGTTTCCTTCTGCTCAGATATGAAGGGGAAAAGCCTCTTTGCGGAAAGGTTGCAGGATTTAACTTTCCCCTCCCCGTCTATGGTTATGACGGCAGGAGCGATGTTGTTGAGTATGTTCTCTATATACCTTTTCCTGTTCTCAAGCGAGTTCTTGAGCGACTTTAGCTGTTCCACCATGTAGTTGAAGGCTTCGATAACGTTTCTGAGTTCATCCGTTCCCCTCTCATCCACTTTTACGTCAAGGTTTCCAAGCGATACCTCCTGCGTTGCTCTGAAGAGGGCTTCAAGGGGGATTGTGATTCTCCTCTCAAAGTACCTTGCAAACCACAGAGCCCCGAATACTACGGCAAGACCAACGATGAGGAACGTCAGGGTGTAGATCCCTTTTATGGGGTTCTCGTAAATCTTCAGGCTCCTGTAGTTTCCTTTCAGCTCCCTCATGGATAGAAGCCTGTCTATGAGGACTTTGGGGACAGATTTTGACACGCAGTAAACCTTCCCCCTCTTTGCACAGAGGACGATCTGTCCCATCTCCCTGTCAAGGTAAAGGTACTCTCCAAGCTCCTTCGCCCTGCTGATAACGTTCCTCACAACGTTGATCTGTCCGAAGCTCTTTCCGTTGTAGAAGCCGCTTACGTGAAGCCTTTTAAGGTCGCCTTTCCCTATCCTCCTTCTTTCCCTGAGGTAGTCTATGTCCAGCTTGAGGTCATTGATTAACAGCCTTTCAAGCTCATCGGCGGTTCCTATCGATGCCTCAATTCCCCTCTTAACCTGAATTCTGAAGAGCCTGTCAAGGCTCTTGCTGACAAAGCTGCTTGAGAGGAAGACAACGAAGAGAGAGGGTCCAATTACCAAGAGCATGAAGGCTGTGAAGAGCTTTACCCTTAGCTTGGTGGTTCTCCTGGGGAAGAGGTACAGGAAAAGGTTCCTTATGAAGAACACGAACAGTATGAGCAGGAGTATGAGGTTTAAGCTGAAGAGGAGGTGAAATGTGGGGTTGTTGAGGTAGAAGTTCCCGGAGACGCTTGATATGAACCTGTTGCCAAAGTAGAGTATGAGCACAAAGAGAACGATTAAAACTAAGGCTCTCCTTAACCTATACACCCAAAATCTCTTTAAGGCTTTTCACAAATGTAAGCTCTGTCAGTTCCGGGGATGATTCCCTCTCCCTGAGGAGCTTAATGGCTTGAGGGAGCTTCTCAATAAGGTCAACAGCCGTTAAGCCTTCCTGTCCTTTCTCTTCCGATGCCATATCACCGGAAAGTGAGTGGATGAAGACCCCGAGTTTTGCCGCGTCCTCAGCATCAAGCCCCATAGCTGCCAGCCCGCCTATGACCCCCGTAAGGACGTCACCTGTTCCGGCGGTTGCCATCCCCGGATTCCCCATCACATTAACGAAGACGTTTCCATCGGGAGAAGCTATAACGGTTCTTCCGCTCTTCAGGACAACCGTCACGTTAAACTCGGTTGCAAACTCAAGGGCGCTGTCGCAGAGGGAGTTCTCTATCTCATCCTTCCCCTTTCCGGTCAGCCTTGAGAACTCACCGATGTGAGGTGTTATAACCACCCACCTCTTTGCAACTTTGAGGATCTCAGGGTCCTGAGCCACACAGTTAAGGGCATCAGCATCGAGGATGAGCGGTTTTTCAACGTTTCGGATGATGGAGTGCACGACGTCTTTAACCTCGTCGTTTACGCCCATTCCCGGCCCAACCGCAACTGCCGAAATCCTCCTGCTGTTCAGGTTTTCAATCAGGGCTTCCTCCGTCTCTATTCCGAAGTACCCTTTTCTGTGGTCATCAACGGGAAAGCTCATAACCTCGGTAAGTTTCACCTCAAAGATCTCGTTCAGCGACTCCGGAACAAAGACCGTTGATAGCCCGCACCCCGCCCTCAGAGCCGACATGGCTGCCATGCATGCCGCTCCCGTCTTGCCCTTTGAACCCCCGACAACTGCAAGGTGACCGAAGGTGTACTTGTGGTCCATAGTGTGCCTTTCGGGGAAGAGGAAAGATACGTGGTCGATGCTCAGTATGTACCTTTTCATCGAGTTCAGGAAGGCGATGTCATCGGGGATTGAGATGTCGGCAACGAACACCTCTCCTGCGGACTCACAGGCTGGAGGCATCACGAGGGAAACCTTCGGGTAACCGAACGTCACGGTTATATCGGCTACGATGTGCTTTCCTATCACCTTCCCGCTATCTGAAGGCAGTCCTGAAGGGATATCAAGGGATACGATGAACTCAGCCTCCCTGTTCACAATATCTATCAGCCTTTCGTAGAAGCCGGATACAGGCTTTGAGAGACCAGTTCCGAATATGGCATCAACCACAAAATCCCTTCCCTTCAGGATGGCATAAACCTCAACAAGCCTCTCCTCATCATTGATCACGTGTATCGGGACGGGAAGCTTTGAGAGCGCCTCAAAGTTCCCCCTCGTCTCCCCGCTCATCCCTGAAGGGTCGGCTGCAACTATAACCTCAACGTCATAACCGAGGTTGTAAAGGTTCCTTGCAACTGCAAGACCATCCCCTCCGTTGTTTCCCTTGCCGCAGATTATGGCGCAGGATATCCCCTCAACGTAGGAGTCTATCACGGAAACTGCCGACCTTGCAGCATTTTCCATAAGGACGGCTGCGGGTATGCCTATGGAGTCTATCGTTTCCCTGTCAAGCTTCCTCATCTCATCGGCTTTCAGCAGCCTCATACCTCCCTCCTAAACCTTTGCTTTCTGCTTCCTCTCATGGGCTTTCCTGAGCTTCCTGTACTTTTCAAGGGCGAGCCTCCTCGAGATGGGAGGCAGCCTGTCTATGAAGACGATTCCGTCAAGGTGGTCTATCTCATGCTGGAGCGCCCTTGCAAGGAGTTCCTCTCCCTCAACCTCAAACTCCTCACCCTCAACGTTCTGTGCCCTGACCTTTACGAAAGCCGCCCTTTTCACCTTTCTGTAAAGCCCCGGAAGGGAAAGGCATCCCTCCTCCTTTACCTCCTCTCCCTCAAGGTGAATAATTTCGGGGTTGATAAGGACGAGTTTCTCCCTTCCCTGAAGCTCCTTTCCGGAGTGGATATCTATTACAACGATCCTTTTCAGTATTCCAACCTGATTTGCAGCAAGCCCGACACCTCCCCTTTTGTACATCGTCTCAAACATGCTTTCGACGATATCCCTCAGTTCCCCGTCAAAGGTCTCAACCTTTTCTGCCTTTTCCTTAAGAACCTTGTCTGGATAAATTCTAATCTCCAATACCCTGCTCAACCTTTCCTCTCCTCTTAAGGTAGTTAAGGCTTTCGACCTGCTCGCTCTCCCTTTTCGCCTCAAGGGTTAATATATAGTCCGAGTTCAGGCTATCAATGAGAGTGAAGAACCTGTCGAAGTCGAAGTTCCCCTTCCCTATCGCAAGGTGGTCGTCGGTAGTTCCCCCGTTATCGTGAACGTGGAACTCAAATATCCTGCTCCTGAATGCCTCTATCCAGCCGTCAAGAGGAACGGAGGAAAAGAGGTTAAGGTGACCGACATCTATACAGACCCCGGCGTTTTCCGGAAGCCTTTCAAGGATATCGATGATGGGTTTTGGGTCTTCCTCAAAAACGTTCTCAAGGGCTATTTTTGTCTCAAGCTCCCCACAGAGCAGCCGGAACGTTTCAACGCTCCTTTCAAGCCACCTGTCGTATGCGTGGGGCGTTTTCTGGGGGTGAAATCCCGTGTGGAAAACTATTACCTTGGGGGTGAACATGTTTACCAGCGGTTTGAGCTCAAGGAACCTTCTCCTTGTTGCTTCAAGGACATAGCTATCCATGGCTCCCGGGTTCAGGTCAAGGAAGGGGGCGTGGAACGTGACGGTTCTTTCACCGACCAAGCTCCTGACAATCCCGAAATCCTTAAGGGTTAAGGTGTCCATAACATCAGAGCTTATCTGAAGCTCAACGCCAATCCCTCTTCCAATCGTCCTCTCTATCCTTCCGTAGTCGCCCTTCAGGTACTTTGACGGTATGTGTCCCACTACCTCCATTGCTCCTCCTCAACCTTCCTCAGCACCTCCTCGACGGAGAAGCACCCGCTCCACCTCATTATCTCCCTCTCTCCTTCTGTAACGATGATGGTCGGAACCGAGAACACAAGCCTCTGTCCGGCTTCTAAAGGGTTCTCATCCACATCGACGGTTTCAAAGCTTATCCTTCCCTTCAGCTTCTCCTCAACCACTTTACATACGCTGCACCTTTTAGACTTGAAAAGTATTACCTTCATCCCTCAGCCTCAAGGTAAGCTTTACCGAAGCGTAGATGCACCTGTTGTAGGGAATGTCAATTCCAGCTCCCTCTGCCTTCCTTATCAGGGCTCCTGTGATGCCCTCAAGCTCTATCGGTTTTCCCTTGAGGAAGTCGAGAAGCATGGATGTCCTGTAGTTTGAGAGGTCGGGGGATGGCTCAAGGTACCTCTCAACCGTTTTCTCTTTCAGGTTGACCCCGTAAGCTCTTGCAACGGTAATGCACTCCTCCATGAGGTTTCTCAGGACATCCCTTGTCTGTGGAAGCTCAAGCATCTGGCCAACGGTTGCACGTGTGAGGACCGAGTAGGGGTTGAAAGCTACGTTCCACATGAGCTTCTTCCAGAGCGTATAGTTTATATCCTTTGACTCCCTTGCCTCAATTCCGCACTTCTTGAAGGCCTCAACTATCCTCTTTACCCTCTCTGAGGGTTTACCGCTGAGCTCTCCGATCTCAAGGAGGCCCGCTGCTTCATGCCGAACAGTCCCCGGACAGGATATGTATGAGCCAACAAATGCCGTTGCTCCGAGAACCCTTTCCCTTCCGACCGCTTCCGACAGTATCTCCTCATTCTCAATGCCGTTCTGGATGGATATGGCAACTCCGTCCTCCTTCAGGATTGAGGCTACGGAATCTGCGACCTTTTCCGTATCGTACGACTTAACGCAGACAAGGACTACGTCAAACTTCCCGGAAGGCTTGTCTGTGAAGGTTATTCCCCTACCTTCCTTCACGGTAAAGGTTCCGTGCTTGAAGCTTTTTACGGTAAGCCCCTTTTCCTTAAAGGCTTTCAGGTTTTTGCCCCTCGATATGAATGTAACCTCGTTCCCGCACCTCGCAAGGATGCCTCCGTAGAACCCTCCGACACCTCCTGTTCCGAAAACAGCTATTCTCATAGCTTCACCCTCGGCTTTTAGTATACTCAAATCTATAACTTTGTGTGGAGGAGAACATGTACGCCGTCGAGCAGGAGAGGGAGCTTCAAGCCTTAACAGACAAACTCCTGAATTTCATCAAGGGTAAAAAGAGGGATTACTGGAAGGGCATAGGGAAGGAGGAGGCATCAAAGCTCGTAGATGAGCTAAGGAGGGTTATAAGGTACCACGATTATAAGTACTACGTCCAGGCAAGCCCCGTTATATCCGATTACCAGTATGACCAGCTATTCCACACGCTTGAGTATATAGAGGAAGCCTACCCTGAGCTGATAACTCCCGACTCACCGACCCAGAGGATAGCTCCCGCTTTTACAGGTGAGTTCAGGAAGGTGAAACACCTTGCCGAGATGACGTCCCTTGAGAATACGTACTCGGCTGATGATATAAGGGATTGGTACAGGAGGGTTGTTGAGGTTGTTGGGGAAGGTGTGGATTTTGTAGTTGAGCCAAAGTTTGATGGCGCAAGCATGGAGCTCGTCTATGAGGATGACCTCCTCGTAAGGGCTGTGACAAGGGGGGATGGAATTGAGGG
>CAZIVU010000007.1:6630-9634 GCA_964542865.1 uncultured bacterium
GGGCTTGACTGCTACGTCTACTTCATTATCTACTCTGAGCCGAAGAAGCTGTGCAGGGATATAAGGGAGCAGTGGGAGGTTCTAAACATCCTGAAGGACTGCGGGTTCAAGGTTAGCAACATAAGCAGGCTCTGCAGGAGCATAGATGAGGTTATCGATTACATAATGAAGGAGCAGGAGCTCAGGGAATCGTGGGACTTTGAAGCTGACGGTATGGTTATAAAGGTAAACGATACGTGCAAGTGGGATGTTTTGGGGGAGACGCTCCACCATCCGAGGTGGGCTGTTGCCTACAAGTTCCCGTCGAAGCAGGCGGTAACGAAGCTCAGAAAGGTTGTCTGGCAGGTCGGAAGGACGGGTGCCCTGACGCCCGTTGCCATCTTTGACCCGGTTGAGGTTGGCGGCGTTGTGGTATCAAGGGCATCCCTGTTCAACCCCGATGAGATAAGGAGAAAAGATGTAAGGATTGGGGATTACATCATCGTTGAGAGGGCAGGTGAGACAATTCCCTATGTGGTCGGTCCCGTTAAGGAGAGGAGAACAGGAAATGAGAAGCCGATAGAGGTTCCAAAGAGGTGTCCTGTCTGCGGCTCACCGATTGTCAGGGAGCTTGATGAGGCGGTTCCGAGGTGCCCCAACATCAACTGTCCGGCTCAGCTGAAGGAGCATCTGATATACTGGGGAAAGGTCCTTGACATCAAAGGTTTGGGGGAGTCAACGGCAAGCCTTCTCCTCAAGGAGGGGCTTGTGAAGTCCATATCCGACCTTTACTACCTGAAGAGGGAAGACCTCATGAGGCTTCCCGGATGGGCTTACAAGAAGGCGGATAACCTCGTGAGGCAGATTGAGAAGTCTAAGGGTGCCGAGTTCTTCAAGAAGCTCGCCGCTCTCGGGATAAGGCACGTCGGGGAGAAGACGGCAATGCTCCTTGCTGATAGGTTCAGGAACATAAAGGAGCTTATGAACGCTCCTTTTGAGAAGCTCTCATCCATCCCCGGAATTGGTCCTATAACGGCGACGAGCATTGAGAACTTCTTCAGGGCTAAGCAGAACCTAAAAATGATTGAAGAGCTTGAAAAGGCCGGGTTCAGGTTTGAGAGGACGGAGGAGGAGGAGAAGGAGAAGGAGCTTCCAAAACCGCTTGAGGGTCAGAACGTTGTATTCACGGGGGAACTTGACCACTTTAAGAGGAAGGAGGCTCAGGAGATTGTGGAGATGCTCGGGGGGAACCCGACGAACTCGGTCACGAGGAGGACAGGTTTTGTCGTTGTCGGGAAGAACCCGGGCTCAAAGTTTGCAAGGGCAAAGAAGCTCGGAATAAGGATGATAAACGAGAAAGAGTTCATCGATATGCTTGTAGGCTTTTCAAAGGATAACCCTGAGCTTTTGAGAATCCTGAGAGAGAAGGGTGTTGCTGCATGAGGGACCTTCTCTGTGAGGATACGATTGCAGCGATATCTACAGCTCCCTGCCGGGGAGCCATAGGCATAGTGAGAATTTCAGGGAAGAGGTCCCTTGAAATCCTCAAGGAGGTTTTCAGGACAAAGAGCGGAAAGAGGAAGGAGGTTTTTGAGGACAGAAAGCTTACCTACGGGGTCGTCGTTGACGAGAGGGGAGAGCCGATAGATGAGGTTCTTGCCGTTTACATGAAGGCTCCAAAGACCTTCACGGGGGAGGATATAGTTGAGATAAACAGCCACGGGGGAATTTACGTTGAGAGGAAAATTCTTGAAACCGTTTTAAAGAAAGGGGCAAGGCTCGCCGAACCCGGGGAGTTCACGTTCAGGGCATTCCTGAACGGGAAGATCGACCTCGTCCAGGCTGAAGCCATCAACGATATCGTCAACGCCTCGACGGAGACATCCGCAAGGCTTGCCCTTAACCACCTTGAGGGGAAGCTCAGCAGGAGGATAAAGGGTATAAGGGACAGGCTTTTGGAGGTGAAGGCATACGTTGAGGCGGCGGTCGATTTCCCTGAGGAGGAGGTTGAAATAATAGGTTCGGCAAAGCTGAAGGAGAGGTTGAGAGAAATCCTTGTGGATATAGAGAGGCTCCTTTCCACCTACAGGACGGGAAGGATACTCTCCGAGGGTATAAGGGTTGCCATTGTTGGGAGACCCAACGTTGGAAAGTCATCCCTCCTCAACACCCTTCTCCAGGAGGAGAGGGCTATCGTTACGGAAATCCCGGGAACAACGAGGGACATAATTGAGGAGAGCGTAAACCTTAAAGGTGTTCCCGTAAGGCTCGTTGACACGGCGGGGATAAGGGAAGCCGTTGAGAAGGTTGAGAGGATAGGCATAGAGAGGAGCATAGAGAAGCTCAAGGAGTCCGACGTTGTCCTTTTCATGATTGACGGCTCCGAGGGCTTTACGGAGGATGACAGGAGAATAGAGGAAATTGTAAAGAGTTCCGATAACTTCATCCTTGTTATCAACAAGAAGGACCTCGGCTTGAAGGTCAGGTGCAGGGACTTTCCGGAGTTCAGGGATTGCGTTGAGATAAGCGCAAAGGAGGAGAAGGGGGTGGAGGAGCTTACCGATGCGGTGTTCAGGAAGCTCCTGCTTGAACCTGAAACAGCTCTAAAGGGGGATGAGGCGCTGATCAACAGCATAAGGCAGAAAGATCTCCTTGAAAAGGCTGGAGAGTCGGTCAGAAAGGTAATATCCTCACTTGAATCCGGCTATGAGTCCCCAGAGTTCCTCTCCATGGACATAGACGATGCCCTTAAACATCTCGGGGAGATAGTTGGAGAGGTTACAACGGAAGACATGCTCGATATCATATTCAGCAGGTTTTGCATCGGGAAGTAGATTTGGTAAAATTTCTTCCAACTGCGGGGATAGGAGATGAGGAAGGTTCAGTTTATCATCATTGAGGATGAGCTTAAGAGCCCGAGATCTCTGTCATTTTCAAAAAAGAAGCTCAAGCTAACGCTCTTCCTGACGGCATTCACGTTTTTAGCCCTTACCATCTTTTCCATATTTGGCTTCAGGAATTACAT
>CAZIVU010000007.1:9734-17620 GCA_964542865.1 uncultured bacterium
AGGGGTAACATCTTCTCTGAGAAGGTTGAGATAAAGTCGGGAGCGGTGATTGAGGGGGATATAAGCTCAAACAGCCTGAGCGTTGAGTACGGAGCTGACATTAAGGGGAAGGTCTGTTCCGGGAAGTTCAGCAAGAGTCCTCAAAGCGAAAGCACCCCATCAAAGGAGAGCAAATCGTAGCTTGAAACCCTGTCAACGATAACGGGTTCCTTTTCCATGTAATCTCTGATGCTTTCTATCCGCGCGTTCTCGTCAACGAAGAAAGCTCTCCCGCCGAAGGGGTGGTTATCGGGCTTTATCCCCTTAATCCTTACATAGCCTATCCCTTTCAGCGATACGTAACCCGTTGTGTAGTCCGGGTCGTCGGATATACAGAGCTCGGCCAAAACTCCTCTGCAGTTGATTACCTTTGTTGAGAGGACAACCGCATCCCTGAAGTTTTCGTTAAACTCATCTTTGACAAGCTCCCTGAAGCTCTTCAAGGCGCTCTCCGTCATATCCATATACGTTGCCCTTACCCCCCTGAAACTGTCCTCCTCAATCCTCTCCCCGCTCCCTGCCCTTACTACCATTGCCCCCCTCATGACGGTTCCGGACGGAGAGGGACCTTTCAGCAGCTCCCTGTAAACCTTTAATGAAATCAGCCTGTCGATGCCGGCCTTTTGAAGGAGCCTCCACACAATCTCCTCGGCACGGTACCTTTCCCTATCTTTTATCTCCACTATCCTCAGGAGGGGAAGCCTTTTGGGTTCTTCCCTCAGCCTTTCCACCTTGATGCTTACGGTATCAGCACTCCCCCTTGGATGCTCAAAAGCTCTCGATATGAGGGCAGAGATGGTTTCCGGAACCTTCTCCTTCTCAACTATCCTTTCAGCCCCGGATATGTGAACCTTCCCCTTTGAGGAGCGCATCTTCACGCTGTAGAGCTTCATTTTTCCAGCTTCACCCTAATGCCCTCGGGGAAGTAGTTTGTCCTGCACGGGAAGGGGATGTCTATTCCGTTCTCCCTGAATAGCCTGTCAATCCTCTCATGTATCTTCGACTTTATTCCGAAAGCTATAGATTTGTCCTTCACGAAGTATATGGCTTTAAAGATGAGGGCTGAATCCCCAAACTGAGTGAAGAACACGGAAGGCGGAGGGTCTTTAAGAACGCCATCAACTCCCTCTATCGCCTGAAGCATGAGGGACTTCACCTTTTCAACGTCCGAGCCGTAGGCTACTCCCACCTCAACGAAGTCCTTCGTCTTCGGTTCCGGGTAGAGCATGTTCTCAATGATTCCCTCCGTTAGCTTCGAGTTTGGAACAATTATCAGGTTGTTTCCGGATATCGTTATTATCCTCGTCGTTCTTAGCCCGATGTCGTAAACAAACCCCTCAACGCCCAAGTCCCTGAGGTTTACCCTATCACCTATTCGAAACTGCCTGTCCGTGACCAAGAGTATCCCCGATATGAAGTTCTTTATCGTGTCCTGAGCGGCAAGGCCTACTGCGAGGGAGCCAACACCCAAGGACGTAATTATCGAGGTGACGTTGAACCCTACCCTGTCAAGGACGGCTATTGCGGCCACTATGAAGATGAAGACCTTCAGTATCTTTGATATCATGGAGAAGTAGGTCTCCATGAGGGGAGCTTCGGAGACGGGAACCTTTCTCTTTGCATTTTCGCTCAGCTTCTCAAGGACAATATCGAGGATCTTGAGGATTGCCAGTGTTGCAACGGCAACGTAGAGCGAGAAGAATATCAGGTTAACAGCCCTCTCATACCCCTTCAAAACCGGAAGGGTTTTGAGGGAGAGGTTAAGGAAGATGAGGAAGGCGATGTACGAGACAACGGTTGACAGCTCCATAAGGAGGTTCTCTATCCTTGATATGTGCTTATCCCTGTAGAACTGCTTGAAGAGGAGCTTCCTTACAGGTTTTCTTATCAGGATTGACGCAATGGAGAGGAGCAGGAAGACGGCTGACAGGATGTAGCTCACCTTCACCATTCTCCTCCCTGAAAGAGTTCCCTGCTGTCAAGGATAAACGTTACCGGCCCGTCGTTTACAAGGTGGACCTTCATGTCGGCTCCAAAGATACCCGTTTCAACGTTTACCCCTTGCTTCCTGCACTCCTCAACGAAAAGGTTGAACATCTCCTCAGCCCTTGACGGCTCCTCAGATGACTGAAAGCTTGGCCTTCTCCCCTTCCTGCAGTCCGCAACGAGCGTGAAGTTCGGGACTGCAAGGATTTCACCGTCAACCTCCTTTACCGAGAGGTTCATCTTGCCCTCAATGTCCTCAAAAATCCTGAGGTTTACAACCTTTTCAGCCATCTTCGTAACAAATGCTTTGAGGTCTCCCTTCTCAAACCCAACGAGGAGAAGTATGCCGTTTCCTATCTTCCCCACCGTTTCGCCTGAGACAACAACCTTTGCACCGGAAACCCTCTGAACGACAACCTTCATGCGACTCTCCAGATGTAGCTGATTAGCGTGAATATGAAGACCGTAAGGCTTATGTAGCCGTTAAGGTTAAAGAATGCATAGTCTATCTTGCTCCTGTCCCTTGAAACAGTCATATGCTCCCTGACCATAAGGTAGGAGACGGCAGCAAGTCCTATGAAGTAGAAGAGTCCGACCTTCTCGGCAAGACCTGTGTAGATGAGCCCGAAAAGCGTCAGAACGTGAAAAAGCCTTGATATCCTGAAAGCCATACCAACTCCGAGCTTTGACGGTATTGAGTATATCCCGTGCTCCCTGTCAAAGTCTATATCCTGTAGGGCATATATGATATCAAAGCCGGCAACCCACAGCGCAACGGAGAGGGAAAGCACGATAGCTGTGAGGTTTACGCTCCCCCTTATCGCAACCCATGAGCCGAGGGGAGCAAGGGAGACAGCTATCCCGAGAACTATGTGGCATGCCCACGTGAACCTCTTTGTAAACGAGTAGAGGGAAAGGATGGCAATGGCGATCGGGGAGAGCTTCAGAGCAAGGGGGTTTAGCCTGTATGCGGACAGTACCATGATGAGGAATCCCGTTAGCGAAAGCAGAAATGCCTCTGCCTTCTTGACCTTCCCCGAGGGGATATGCCTTGACCTTGTCCTCGGGTTCGCTGCATCTATGTCGGCATCTATGAGCCTGTTGAGACTCATGGCTGACGTCCTCGCCCCAAAGAGGGCAAGCGTGATCCAGAACACCTGATGGAGCGTAGGGAATCCACCTGCTGCGATGAGGGCTGATGTTAAGGCAAAGGGGAGTGCAAATACGGTGTGCTCAACCTTAATCATCCCCATGTAGTTTTTGAGCCTGTCAAGAATCACTTTTACCCCAGCAGTTTCCTGCATTCGGATATGTCCCTGAAAATATAATCTGGCCTGAGCTCCTCTTCAATTTCCTCAACGATGGAAGGGTCTTTGTACTTTCCGCTAAGCACGAATACCGTTTTGAAACCCGTATTCCTCTTCCCCTCGGCAAGGTCGGAGAACGGGTCATCGCTAACCATGTAGACCCTTTCAGGTTCCTCTATTCCCAAGAGCTCAAATGCCACTTTGAAGTAGTTCTCTGATGGCTTCCCGAACGGAAAGACTTCAACGTTCCCCGCATAGGACAGGGCCTTTGCAACTGCACCGACGCTCGGGCCGACAAGCCCGTCGGGGTCAAGTATTATCCTGTTCATGTGGAAGGAGAAAAGCCTTGCACGGTTGAGGACGATGGCTGAGGTTGCCACCTTCAGCTTTTTGTAGCTGATGTCCCTGTCCCTTCCCACTACAACAGCATCAACCATGTGGTCGTCCCTTACCGTGAAGCCCTCATCGGCAAAGAACTCCTTAACCCTTTCGGTCCCGAGGAAGTAGATGCTCTTTACTCCCTCCCCCTTGAGAACTTTTGAAGCTATTGCGCTTGGCGAGAGGAGCTTTTCCCGTGTAAGGTTAAACCCCCTGGATTTCAGTATGGACAGGAGCTGGTCGGGCTTCTCCGTTGAGTTGTTCGTTGCAACTATCCACGGTATGCCTTTGCTGTCAAGCTCCCGGGTAAACTCAAGTGCTTCCTCAAAAGGCGTGTAAGATTTATCCCTTACAATCGTCCCTTCAAGGTCAAGCAGGAAGCCTATCTTCCTCATCTTAGATAATGACTTCTCTGTGCCTTGATGCATGGCACTGGATGTTTACGGCTACTGGAAGCGATGCGATGTGGCAGGGGAACCACTCAATCTTTACGTCAAGGGCTGTAACCTTTCCTCCGAACCCCGAAGGACCTATCCCCAGCCTGTTTATCTCCTCTAAAAGCTCAAGCTCAAGCTTTGCATACCTCTCATCCGGATTCCTGTCCCCGATGGGTCTCAGGAGGGCTTTCTTTGCAAGGAATGCAACCTTTTCAAACGTTCCCCCAATCCCGACACCTACGGTTATGGGAGGACACGGATTGGGACCTGCGTTGCTGACCGTTTTTATGACGAACTCCTTTACACCCTCAACCCCGTCTGCCGGCTTGAGCATGGCGAGGGCGCTCATGTTCTCGCTGCCTCCCCCCTTTGCCGCGAATGATATTTTGACCCTGTCACCCGGAACTATGCGGTAGTGGATAACTGCCGGGGTGTTGTCCCGTGTATTTTTCCTCTCAAAGAGCGGGTCCGAAACGATGGATTTCCTCAAAAAACCTTCGGTATAGCCTTCAGAAACCCCTTCATTTATGGCTTTCTCTATATCCCCGCCTTTGAACACTACGTTCTGCCCGACCTCAAGGAATACAACGGCAAAGCCCGTATCCTGACAGTATGGCAGTTTCTCCGCTGAGGCTATTCTTGCGTTCTCCTGAAGTATCTTCAGGACGCTCCTTCCAATCTCAGAGGCCTCCCTCTTCTCGCCCTCCCTGAACGCGCTGAGGACATCGGAAGGCAGGTTGTAGTTTGCCTCCATACAGAGCCTCTTTACAGCCTCCTTTACATCCTTTACGTCAACTTCCCTCATCCTATCTCCTAAAGGGGTAGTTTTTCAATGAGGTTCCTTATCGACTTTACCGACCTCTGCCAGAGCTCCCTCTCCTTATCCGTGAGCCTCAGCCTGATCACCTCCTCAATGCCGCCCTTCCCGAGTATGACGGGAACACCGGCACATATTCCGCTTGCACCGTAAAACTCTCCATCCTCACCGTCAAGGAACACGCTGCAGGAGACAATCTTCCTCTTGTTCCACAGAATTGATACTGCCATCTCAAGGATGGATGCTGCCGGGGCATAGAAAGCGCTTCCCGTCTTGAGGAGGGAAACTATCTCACCTCCCCCGAACCTCGTCCTCTCTATAAGCTCGTTTAGCCGCTCCTCCGGGATAAAGTAGCTTACGGGAATCCCGCTGACCGTTGTAAACTGGGGAAGGGGGACCATATCATCCCCGTGACTCCCGATAACAAAAGCCCTTATGTTCTCAACCGAGATTCCTGTCTCCTCAGATATGAAGTAGGCAAACCTTGCTGCATCAAGAACACCAGCCATACCCATTACCCTTTTCCTGTCAAAACCTGTCACCTTCAGGGCTGTGTAAGTCATGGCGTCAAGGGGGTTTGTAACGACAATTACAAAGGCGTTCGGGGAGTACTCCTTTATCCTTTCAGAAACGCTCTTTACAACTTCGAAGTTCTTAAAGAGAAGGTCATCCCTGCTCATCCCCGGCTTTCTCGGAAAACCTGCGGTTATTATTACAACGTCAGAGTTTGCCGTGTCCTTGTAGTCTCCCGTCCCGACTACGTGGGAGTTAAAGCCAAGTATCGGTGAAGCCTCCATAATATCAAGGGCTTTCCCCTTTGCAATCCCCTCATGGATATCGATGAGAACTATGTCCGCAACCTCTCTCCTTGCAAGGAGAAGCGCAACGGTCGAACCTATGTTCCCGGCTCCCACAATTGTTACTTTTTTCTTTTTCAAGGTTTCCCTCCGAGAAGTTTTAGAAATTTTAACATAATCACCTCTTGAAGTTCATGGTAACTATCAAACATCCGAGAAAAACCGCCACATCTGCAACGTTGAACGTGGGCCAGTGGTAGCTCCCCGCATGGATATCTATAAAGTCCACGACCCTTCCGTAGAAGAGCCTATCGTAGATGTTCCCAAGCGCGCCTCCAAGGATGAGGGAGAACGATATAAGGTTTAACCCCCTTGCCCTTCCCGAAACGATGTAGTAGAGAAGGATAGCGGATATGAGAAGTGGGAGGAAGATGAGCAGGAGGTTCCATACGTTTTTATCAACCTTTGAGAATATGCTGAACGCGGCTCCCCTGTTTTCAGCATACCTCAGTGAGAGGACGGGGAGGACGCTGACAGTTTTCCCTTGTAGAAATTTTGACGCAAGGAGCTTGGTTCCCCTGTCAATTAGGAACGTTGCAGCGGCAATTAAAACTCCAAAAACCCTCACGGCTCACCGTTGACTTATCAGTAGTTCAGGTATTATATCCAATCGATGGCTGTAAAAATTGCAATCACAGGAAGGCCGGGAATCGGAAAGACGACGGCTGTAAAGAGAATTTACAAGGGGCTAGGGAGCAGGGCTGTTGGCTTTTACACGGAGGAGGTAAGGGAAGGCGGCAGGAGGGTTGGTTTCAGGATAGTTAGGAGCGACGGGAAAGTTGGCACCCTTGCCTCAACGTCTATAGAATCTCCGTTCAGGGTTGGCAAGTACAGGGTTGATGTTAAGGGGTTTGAGAGATTTACTGTTCCGTTTCTTAAGAGCTTCTTAAAGAGCGGGAAGGTTTTCATAATCGATGAGGTCGGGCGGATGGAGCTCCTGTCAGAAAAGTTCAGGGACTTCATCGAAGAGCTGATAGATTCGGACGTTTCGGCTATACTTACAATTCCGAACAGGGATATAGACCCCACTGTCAGGAAGGTGAGGGAGAGCTTCAGGGTTGTGAAGCTTTCCTACAGCAACAGGGATAGGGTTCCTGGAGAGATTTTATCCCTATTTGGCGGAGAGGATGAGAAGGCTTGACGGGAAGTTCAAGGCTGACCTTAAGGGCTACTTCATGGGAAGGGATTATGGGGTGATAGCGGTGGCCGAGGAGGAGCCGCTTAGGGCTTTTGTAGTAAGGACTACAAACCTTTGCGAGATTGCAAGGTTGAGGCACCGCACGTCCCCGATGGCAACAGCAGTCCTTGGAAGGGTTCTCACAGGAGCAGTTCTGCTGACAGCCCTCCTGAAACACGGGAGCGAACAGAGGTTGATGTTAAGGGTTGACGGTGACGGTCCAATAGGTTTTGCTGTAGCTGAGGCTAATGCGAAGGGTGAAGTGAGGGGATTTGTTAAGAATCCGGACGTTGAGACCTTCATCAAGGAGGTAAACGGGAGGAGAAAGTTTGACGTTTCAAAGGCTGTGGGCAGGGGAACGCTTACGGTCGTTAAGGACCTCGGTTTTGGAACCCCCTACGAGAGCACGGTTCCCCTCATATCCGGCGAGATCGGTGAGGATGTGGCTTACTACCTTCTGAAGTCCGAGCAGATTCCGTCTGCCGTCTCCGTTGGGGTTCTCGTCGGCAGGACCGGGAAGGTTGAGGCTGCAGGTGGCTTCTTCGCCGAGCCGCTTCCCGGCTGTTCGAGGAAAGGCGTTGAAAGGCTTGAGGAGAACGTAAAGTCCCTCCCTCCCATAAGCAGTTTGATAAGGGATGGGAAGAGGCCTGAGGACGTGGTTGAAATGCTCTTTAAAGGTTTTACTCCAAAGGTTCTCGCTCTGAAGGAGCTTTCCTTCAGTTGCAGGTGCTCCAAAGAGGTTGCAGCAGGAGGTATAATGGCTCTCCCTGAAGGGGAAATCAGGGAGCTTATTGAGGAGGGAGGTGTTTCCATCAGGTGTAACTTCTGTGGAGAGGAGTACTTCTTCAGCAGCGAGGAGCTTGAGTCCATACTAAGGGAGAAGACCTC
>CAZIVU010000007.1:17720-18933 GCA_964542865.1 uncultured bacterium
TGAAGCAGAGCTTCCTGAACCTCTCAACGGTTGAGGCAAAATCCCTTTTAAGGTCTCTCAGGAACTTCCTTACGACAACCTCCGGCTGCGAAATTCCCGAAAACCTCACCGTCGGTGCGACGAGTATGAGCTTTCTGACCTTCAGCCTTGCAGCGATGAGGCAGGCAAGGGTTGCCCCGAGGGACCAACCAATAACCGTTGAATCTGGCTCTATAGCCCTTGAGAGCTCATCAGAGAGCTTCAGGATATCCGTTTGGGAGAGCTTTGAGCTTCCGTGTCCGGGAAGCTCAAGGTGAACTGCACCCTTCAAACCGGCCAAATCCCATACGCTGCTGTCAAAACCCCAGCCGTGAACCGTGTATATCAACTACGCTGCCCTTTTGCCCTTCATCTCCTCAAGGATTCTCATCTCCTTGATCACCTCAATAGCCCTCTTTAGCTGCGCATCTATCCTCTTCTCCCTCTCCTTCCTTATCTCCTCGGTCCTCTCGGGGTGCTCTTCAGCCTCCTTGAACTCCTTTTTGAAGACCTCAATATCCTCCTTTGAGAGCTTAACGACTATGTCGGGGTTTATCCCCTTCCCGTCTATGCACTCGTGGTTTGGCATGTAGTACTTGGCAGTTGTTATCTTCACGGCGTAGTTTGAGTCAAGGGGGTAAAGGGTCTGAACGGAGCCCTTCCCGAACGTCTTAACTCCGACCACCACAGCCCTGTCGTTGAACCTCAAAGCCCCCGTAAGTATCTCAGCAGCACTTGCTGTTCCCTCGTTCACGAGAACAACGATGGGAATGTTGGCAGGGACAATGGGGTCTGTCTTTGCAGTGAACTTCCTTATGCTCTCCGGAATCCTCCCCTTCGTGTAGACGATGAGCTTCCCCTTCGGGAGGAAGTAGTCGCTTATCGCCACGGCGGAATCGAGAAGCCCTCCCGGGTTGTTCCTGAGGTCAATGATAATTCCGCTCAGCTCCTTGTTCTTAAGGATGCTCCTCAGTGCTTTTTTGAACTCCCCCGGGGACTTCCTCTGGAACATTGTAAACCTTATATATCCTATGTTCCCCTTAAGGGTTCTGTACTTTACGCTCTTTATCTTGATGATAGCCCTCGTTATGGTGAAGGGCTTGGGTTCAGCCCATCCCTTCCTCCAGACCTTTATAGTTATTTTCGTTCCCGGTTTCCCCCTCATCATCTTGACGGCATCCATCAGGCTCATATC
>CAZIVU010000007.1:19033-20098 GCA_964542865.1 uncultured bacterium
CCCTGGATTGCCCCCTCAAAGAGCTTCTTGGGGGTTACAGGTTCAACGTACCTCTTCCTGACAATCTGGTAAGCCTCAACGAAGAGCTTAACGTATGAGGTCTCGTTCAGGTTGCTCTTTGCCGCAATGCTCACCCTTGTAATTGAAAGGGCAAGGACGATCAGAATTGAAAAGAAAATCAGCTTCTTTAGCCTTTTATCCATTTTGCTTCCTCTCTAAAACCCTTTTTGTCTTCTCTATTATGCCATTTTCATCAAGCTTGAAGTAGCTTAAAAGCTCCCATCCCTTCCCCGACCTTCCAAACTCATCGGGAACGCCTACCCTCTCCATGGGGACAGGGTGGTTTTCAACGAGGGCTTCAGCAACTGCCGAGCCAAGGCCCCCTATCGTTGAGTGTTCCTCAGCCGTGACCGCCGCTCCCGTCTTCCTCACGGATGCTATCAGCGTTTCAACATCAACGGGCTTAACCGTTGGCATGTGGATTACCTCAACGGATATCCCCTCGCCCTCAAGGATTTCAGCCGCCTTGAGGGCAAAGTACGTCTCAATCCCGTTTGAGATTACGGTAACGTCCCTTCCCTCCCTCATGAGGACAGCCTTTCCGATCCTGAACCTGTAGCTCCCGTCAAATATCCTCGGGAACTTCTCCCTGCTCAGCCTCACGTAGAAAGGACCTTCCTCATAGGCTATTGCCCTTATAACCTGCTCGGTTTCGATGTCATCCGCTGGCACTATCACCCTCATGTTCGGGATGTTCCTCATGTTTGCCACGTCCTCAAGTGCCTGGTGGCTTGCCCCATCCTCTCCAACCGTAACCCCTCCGTGGGTGCAGACGATCTTTACGTTGAGCCTCGGGTAGCAGATTGTCTGCCTTACAGCCTCCCACGCCCTTCCGGTTCCAAATATCGCAAACGTGCTTACAAACGGTATCTTCCCAGAGGTTGCAGCTCCAGCGGCAACGTTCATCATGTTAAACTCGGCAATGCCCATATTGAAGAACCTTTCAGGAAATGCCTTTGCAAACTTTGAGGTCTTCGTTGACCCTGAAAGGTCGGCATCAAAGAC
>CAZIVU010000008.1:0-11593 GCA_964542865.1 uncultured bacterium
GTAAGGGTTTTAAACGAGAGAAGGGTAAGGGATGAGCTTATAGATAGACTTGTCTACACTTCAGTTTTCGGTGATGAAAAGGAGAAGGCGTGCACAAGGTGGCTTATAAGGGCAATTGCCCTTGACCTTGACATAGTCCCGTCCTCAATCCACGACCTTTACGTTAACGGGATGGCAAGGGAGGAGATAGGAAGCTGGTTCACCGTTCCGGCAATGAACATAAGGGGAATGACATACGACGTTATGAGGAGGATTTTCAAAATTGCCGTTGAGAAGGATATCGGAGCTTTTATCCTTGAGATAGCAAAGTCTGAGATCGGGTATACCGACCAGAGGCCATCAGAGTACGCAACCTGCACGCTTGCAGCTGCCATAAAGGAGGGGTACAGGGGGCCTGTCTTCATTCAGGGGGACCACTTCCAGTTCAACGCCAAGAACTACAGCAGGAACCCCGAAGAGGAGCTTGAGTCCATAAAGGAGCTAACCAGGGAGGCCATAGAGGCCGGTTTCTACAACATCGACATAGACCCCTCAACGCTTGTTGACTACTCAAAGGAAACGCTGAAAGAGCAGCAGTTCAACAACTACATTAACACTGCAAAGATGACTGCCTTCATCAGGGAGATAGAGCCGGAGGGTATAACCGTATCGGTGGGGGGTGAGATAGGCCACATCGGAGGGAAGAACTCAACACCGGAGGAGTTTGAAGCCTTTATGGATGGTTACCTTGAAACCCTTAGAACCTACGGGGATTACCCCCACATCTCAAAGATAAGCGTCCAGACGGGAACAACCCACGGAGGGGTTCCCCTTCCCTCTGGAGGCATTGCGGAGGTCAAGCTTGACTTCTCCGTTCTTGAGTCAATCGGGGAGGTTGCAAGGAGAAGGTACTCCATGGCAGGTGCCGTTCAGCACGGCGCTTCAACGCTTCCCGATGAGCTCTTCCACAAGTTCCCCGAGGTTAAAACCGCCGAAATTCACCTTGCAACGGGCTTTCAGAACATAATCTACGATTTCCTCCCCGAGGAGCTCAAACAGGAGGTCTACGGCTGGCTTAAGAGGGAGCTTAAGGGTGAGTGGAAGGAGGGGTGGACGGAGAATCAGTTCATCTACAAGACGAGGAAGAAGGCTTTCGGTCCCTTCAAAAAGCTCTTCTGGGACCTTCCGAAAGAGGTGAAAACTCCCATGCTCGATGCCCTTGAGGAGAAGTTTAACTTCCTCTTTGAGCAGCTCAACGTCCTGAATACGAAGGGCATCGTTGAAAAGTACGTAAAGCCCGTAAAGGTTTACATGAGAAGACCTTACTGAGAGGATTTTCCGCCAAAGCGGAAAACCTTAAAGCTTTCTTTTTGCATCAACCGCAGCATACTGTATCGGCGTTGAAAGCGGCGAGGGGGTGAGAGGGGGAAAGGCAACCGTTGTCATGGAGACAACCTTATCAACGGATGCTTTCTCCTCGATTAGCCTTGTAGTAATGTTAATGTAGTTTGAGACCTTCTCGCTCTCTCCCCATACCTGAGAGCCTATAAGCCTCCCATCCTTTGAGAAGAGAAGCTCAACGCTGATATCCTTTCCCTCCATTGCACCGGGGTACCTGTCAAGGCTTTTTGAGCTTCCCTTGACAAAGTCGATCCCCTTCAAACTGCATATCCTCTCCGTAAAGCCTGAGAACCCGAAGAAGAGCTTTCCGGCCTTTGATACAGCAGCAGATGCTATCCCCTCTCTTTTGAAGGCGGGACCGTTCACGTTCAGTGCGGAGAGCCTTCCATCAGCTGCCGATATGGATGCGAGCATGGCTGGAACGCGCTCCCCATCAACGACGCTCCTGTGCTGAACGCAGCTTCCCGCTGCAAGCACGCTGTCCTTTGATGTCCTCATGAAGCCATCAACGACAATCTCCCCGTGGCTGTTAACCTCAATTCCGGCATCAATTGCAAGCCTGCTGTTCGGCTTGAACCCGATGAAGGCAAGGGTAAGGTCGGAGTCAATCACCCTTCCGTTTGAAATCTCAACCCCTTTCCCATCAACGTTCACCACCTTTTCACCGGTTATAAGCTCTATTCCAAAACCTTCAAGCGTTTTGACAACTTCAGCTTCAACGTTTTCGGGAAGGATTCCCCCCGCAATGTGCTCTCCCGCTTCAATAACCGTTACCCTCTTTTCTCCGTACCCTTCAGCGATGGCATCTGCAAACCCTATCCCTATGAATCCCGCTCCCACTATCACTATGTTCTCGGCTCTCTCAATCTTCCCTAAAAGTCCCCTTACGAAGTCCGTATCCGTTGATATGTACTCAACCCCGCTGAAGGGAAGCCTCCTTGGAACCCACCCTGTAGCAACTATCAGCTTCTCAAAGGAGAGCTGCTTCCCGGATGAGAGGAAGATGGATTTTCTATCAGCATCGATGGACGTAACCGTTTCAACGATAACCTCAACTCCCATCCCCTCAAGCCTTTTCAACGGGTAGATGTTCTCCTCGGGCTTTATCCTCCTTCCTATAACGAACGGTATCGAACAGGGAATCTGGGTGTTCTCCGTGCTGTTTATAACCGTAACCTTCCTCTCGGAGCTAACGGAAACGATCGTTCTTGCAGCGCAGAATCCTGCAGGTCCTCCGCCGATGATTACTACGTCTTTCTTCTCCATTAAACCTCTCCTTTCAAAAACCTCAGGCAGTTCTCAACCTCCCACCTGCTCCCCAGTATCACGGGGACCCTCTGGTGGAGGTTTGTTGGCTCAACGTCAAGTATCCTCTCCTTCCCTGTCGTTGCCATTCCCCCGGCCTTCTCGATGAGGAACGACATAGGGCTTGCCTCGTAAAGGAGCCTGAGCTTCCCGTTCGTGTTCTTAGCATCGGCGGGGTACATGAATATTCCGCCCTTTATGAGAGTCCTGTGAACGTCTGCAACCATGGAACCGACGTACCTTGACGTGTACTTCTGCCCCTTAATCCAGTCAACAAACCTCCTCAAGCCGTCTTCCGTCCACTTCCCGTAGTTAGCCTCGTTCACGGAGTAAATCTTCCCCTTCTCCGGCATCCTTATTTCAGGGTGAGAGAGGAGGAAGTTCCCGGATTCGGGGTCAAGCGTAAAGCCGAGGACTTCCCTTCCAAGGGAGACTACGAGCATTGTGCTGGGCCCGTAAATGACGTAGCCCGCCGCAACCTGCTCCCTTCCCCTCTTCATAACCGTATCCCTCTGGATGGAGAATATCGTTCCGATGTTAACGTTTACATCTATGTTTGAGGAGCCGTCCAGAGGGTCAAAGGCAACGCTGTACCCGGTTTCCGAGATGATGAGACAGTCCTCAACCTCCTCAGATGCAACCATGCAGGCCTTTCCGGAACACTTTATGGAATCAAGGATTATTTCATTTGCAAGCTCGTCAAGCTTTTGAACCTCCTCTCCCTGAACGTTTACCTTTTTGGCCGAGCCCAGAACCCCTAAAAGCCCTGCTTTCCTGACCTTTCCGGCTATCACCTTAGTTGCTGATGTTATCTCGTTTAGGAGCAGGATAAGGTCATCGGTGAGGATATCCCTGTACTTTTCCCTGTTGAGAAGAAGGTATGTGCTGAACGTTACGCTCATAGTCCCTCCAAGGATTTGATTATCACACATAGTTTACCAAAACCGGAATTGTGTATAATTGCCAAAACCTTTAAAGGAGTGCGAGATGGGAAAGTGGGCAGTTCTACTATCAGGGCTTCTGCTCTTCTCAGTAGGGTGCGGAAAGGAGAAACCAAAAGAGAAGAAGGTTGTTGAGGCTCCGAAGCCTCTTACCTCACTTGAGAGCAAGGAGAAGCTCCCGGAAGGCCATCCTCCGGTGAAGGGAATGCCTGAAGGGCATCCAAAGATTACACACGAGACCCTCGGCATGCACGGGGGAACCCCAACGAAGCTCAACAGACCCGTTAACATCCCGGAGGAGGTGAGGAAGACCTGGAAGAGCGCAACGATAGCCATAGTTGACAAGTCAACGAACAAGGTTGTGAAAACGCTGAAGGTCAAAGCAGGACAGGAGATTGAGCCGGAAAAGGGGCTTAAGATAAAGGTTCTCTACATCGTCCCCCACCTTGTAATAGACAAGGGCTACACATCAGCCTCAAATGAGCCGATGAACCCGGCAATAATCGTCAGGGTTGAATCTGGAGGAAAGGTAACGTTTGAAGGTCCCATATACCAGAAGTTTCCCGGATTTTACTCTATCAACAACCCAAAGTATGAGATTCTGCTCAAAGGGATTTCAAAGAGTTGAAATTGGAAGGCTTTGCAAATATAATCTCTTAACAAAAGTTTTGAAGGAGGCGATGCTTAATGGCGACAGTTTACGTGCGTGAAGGTGAGTCCTTTGAAAGGGCGCTGAAGAGGTTCAAGAAGCTCTGCGAAAAGGAGGGAATTCTCACCGAGATCAAGAGAAGGGAGTACTACGAGAAGCCCAGCGAGAAGAGGAAGAGAAAGCAGATGGCTGCAAGGAAGCGCCTGATAAAGGCTCTCAAGAAGAGGGGGCTTCTACCCCCGAGAGGGAAGAAGAGGAAGAAGTGATGGGGCTGAAAGAGCGGCTCATTAACGATATGAAAGAGGCGATGAAGTCAAAGGACAGGGTGAAGCTCTCAACGATAAGGATGATCAACTCCCTCATAAAGAACGCCGAGATTGAGAAGAGGGGAGAGCTTAGCGACGAGGAGATTGTCTCCCTCCTCATGAAGTACGCGAAGCAGAGGAGGGAATCGATACAGATGTACGAGAAGGGAGGGAGAAGGGACTTAGTTGAGAAGGAGAAGCAGGAGCTTTCCATAGTTGAATCCTACCTTCCCGAGCAGATGGGTGAGGATGAGGTAAGGGAGATTGTCAGGGAAGCCGTGGAGAAAACGGGAGCCAGATCCGTAAAGGACATCGGTTCTGTCATGAAGTACGTTATGCCAAAGGTAAAAGGCAGGGTTGATGGCTCAACCGTTAACAGGATTGCGAAGGAGATGCTTGAAAGCCTACAACCTTGAATATAAGCATTCTGGTGCCTCCACCCCTTTGGGTGATTGGAGGGGGTATTTATAGTAATGTTCAAAGGGGTGGAGCACCGCTTGGAGTTCACAGAGCTCCTTGAGAAGACGGCTGAGCTTGCAAGGAGCGAACCTGCAAAGAAAAGGATCCTAAAAACCCGCTTCTCACCTGAAAGGGATGAGGTCATCCGTTCGGTTCTCCTCACGGACGAGATGGTAAAGCTCATCCGCGAGGTAAACTTTCCCCTTGAGGCATTTCCTCCGCTTGAGCCCGTTATGGATAAACTCAAGGTGGAAGGCTCCGTTCTCACTCCCGAAGACCTCCTCAAGGTAAGGGCTGTCTGCCTTCAGTCATCAACCGTTTTAAAGTTCCTGAAGGGCTTTAAGGAAAGGTTTGAGAGGGTTTTTGAGCTTTCAAAGGGGCTTTCCCCCTTTTCCGAGCTCATTGAGGAAATAGACAGAACGGTTGATGAAACGGGCTACATCCTCGACTCCGCATCTGAAGAGCTTCTGAGGATAAGGGGTGAGATAAGGGGCGTTTCAAGGAGGATAAAGGAGAGGATAGATGCCCTCATCTCAAGGAATGAGGACATGTTTCCGGGAAGGGTTATAACGAAGAGGAACGGAAGATACGTTGTTCTCGTGAAGCCTAACTTCTCACAGAGGTTCAGGGGGCTTGTCCATGACAGGTCATCATCCGGGCATACCCTCTACGTTGAGCCTGAAACGATCGTTGATGAGAACAACCGTCTCATAACCCTGAAGGCTGAGGAGAAAAGGGAGGTTGAAAGAGTTCTAAAGAGGATAAGCTCCACAGTCTCCTCAAAGTCCGACAGGTTGAAGCGCGCCTACAGAACCCTCATCGAGATTGACAGGCTTTTAGCCGTCGCGACCATGAGTTTAAAGCTGAAGGGGACGGTTCCTGAGATTTCAGATTCCATCGACCTCAAAGGGGCAAGGCATCCCCTCCTTGAGCTTTCGGGGAAGGATGTCACGCCCGTTGACATAACCTTTGAAAGGGGACTTGTCATAACGGGACCGAACACGGGAGGGAAAACCGTTACCCTGAAAACGCTCGGACTATTAGTTCTCATGTTTCAGTCAGGCTACCTCATCCCCGCCGACGAGGGAAGCAGGATAAGGATTTTCAGAAAAGTTATGGCGGACATCGGTGATGAGCAGAGCATTGAGCAGAACCTGAGCACCTTCAGCTCCCACGCAAGGAACATATCTGCAATGCTGAAGGAGGCTGATGAGGATTCCCTCATCCTTCTCGATGAGCTTGGGGCGGGAACAGACCCGGTTGAGGGTTCAAACCTCGGGATAGGCATCTTGGAGTTCCTGAAGGAAAAAGGGGCAAAAGTTGTTGCAACAACCCACTTCACACCGATAAAGCTCTATGCCTACAGGGATAGCTACTACACGGTTGCCTCGGTGATGTTCGATGAGGAGACACTTGAACCCCTTTACAGGTTAGCCTACGGCGTCATCGGGAAGAGCTACGCCCTCGTAATCGCAAAGAGGTTCGGGATGCCCGATGAGGTCATTGAGTATGCAGAGGCCCTGATGTCGTCTGAGGAGAGGATGGCATCCCGGATAATCTCCCTCCTTGAGGAGGAGCACAGGAAACTCCTTCAGGAGAGGGAAAGGGTATCCTCCCTCAAAAGGGAGCTTGAGAGGAAAGCCGAGGAACTGAAGCGGAAGGAGAAGGAGCTGAAGGAAAAAGGGATAAGGGAGATAAGGGAGCTTCTCTCCTTCCTCAGGGAGGAGGGAAGGAAGGCTCTCAAATCACGGAAGGAGCTGCACTCGGTAATTGAAACCGGAAGGAGGAAGCTTGAGGAGATTGAGCTAAAAGGGGCGTCAAAGGTTGAAAAGGGGCAGTTTGTTAGGGTTTCGGGAAGCGGAAAGGTCGGGAAAGTCCTATCCGTCGACGGGAGTTCCGCAAAGGTTCAGGTCGGGAACCTGATTATGAAGGTTAAAATCTCCCACCTTGAACCTGTTGAAAAGCCCATCAAGGTTGAAGAGGTAAAGAGGGTTGTCTCTATTAAGAGGCCATCATCGTTCTTCCCCGAGCTCAACGTCATCGGCATGAGGGGCGATGAGGCGCTGTCTGCCGTAGAGAAGTTCCTCGACAGCGCAAGGATTGAGGGCTTTGAAAGGGTTAAGATAATACACGGGCACGGGATGGGAATCCTCAAAAGGCTCATAAGGGAATACCTGAAAAGCTCCCCGTACGTTAAGTCCTTCAGCAAGGGCTCCGTTGAGGAGGGAGGGGACGCCGTCACGGTTGTTCAGCTAAGATGACACCCCCCAAAAGAGTAGTATATTTATGGAAAAACCTGTTCTGGAGGAAAGATGGAAGTGACCCTCCTCGTTGCTGCAGTTACCCTGATACTCAACCTTCCATTCGGCTGGCTGAGGGAAGGGGTTCCGAAGTTTTCAAAGCTATGGTTCCTATACGTTCACATCCCCATTCCCTTCATCATCGCAATGAGGATAGGGCTTGGGGTTCCGTGGAAGTTTGCCCCCCTCCTCATAGCCATAGCCGTGGTCGGGCAGTACATAGGGGCAAGGTTCAGGAGAGCAGGCTACCTCTTTGAGAGGGAGGGTTGATGGATTTCCGTGGCACCACGATATGCGCCGTCATGAGGAACGGCAGGGTTGCAATGGCCGGTGATGGTCAGGTTACCGTGGGCAACACCGTCTTTAAGAGGAGTGCAAGGAAGGTCAGGAAGATTTACAACAATCAGGTTCTGACGGGCTTTGCAGGTTCTGTCGCTGACGCCTTCTCCCTCCTTGAGAGGTTTGAGGATAAGCTGACATCCTTCGGCGGAAACCTTCTGAAGTCAGCTGTTGAGCTTGCAAAGGACTGGAGGACGGACAGGGTTCTGAGAAGGCTTGAGGCGATGCTCGTCGTGGCCGACAGGTCAAGGCTTTTGGTGATATCCGGAAACGGGGATGTTATCGAACCTGACATACCCGTCATAGCGATAGGCTCAGGGGGACCTTACGCTCAGGCTGCGGCAACCGCCCTTTACGAGAACACGGAGCTCTCTGCGAGGGAGATCGCTGAAAAATCGCTGAAGATTGCAGGTGATATATGCGTATACACGAACACGAACATCGTTGTCGAGGAGCTATGAAAACGGCCTTCTTTGAGCTTGAGGGGTGGGAGATACCGATTATTGAAAGGGAACTTCAACCGCGCGGCTTTGAGGTTATAAAGCTTGAAAGGGAACCGCTGACCGAAAAGGACATTGAAGCAGTAAAGGATGCCGAAGTCCTCTCCGTCTTCATCTACTCAAAGATAACAAAGGATGTGATTGATGCCCTTCCAGACCTGAAGCTCATAACGACCCGCTCAACGGGCTTTGACCATATCGATGTTGACTACGCGAGAAAAAGGGGAATTGCCGTCTGCAACGTCCCCGACTACGGAATGGAAACCGTTGCCGAGTACACGTTGCTCTTAATCCTTGCCCTCCTGAGGAAGTTGAAACCGACCCTTGAAAGGGTGTGCAGGGGAATTTTCTCAAGGGAGGGCTTGAGGGGGCATGACCTTGAGGGAAAAACCGTCGGGGTCATCGGGACAGGAAGGATAGGTTCAAGGCTCATCAAGCTCCTTTCCGGATTTGAAATTAAAGTTCTTGCCCATGACGTTAAACCGAAGAGGGAGCTTGAGGAGAAGTTCAACGTCTCCTACGTTCCGCTTGAGGAACTCCTGAGAAACTCCGACATCGTTACCCTTCACGTTCCGTACCTCCCATCCACACACCACCTCATAAACAGGAAGAACGTAAAGCTGATGAAGGATGGGGCACTTCTCATCAATACATCAAGGGGAGCAGTTGTTGAAATTGAGGCCGTCATCGAAGCTTTAAGAAGTGGCAAACTCGGAGGAGCCGCTTTCGATACATTTGAAGGGGAGGAGGTCTGGGCTGAAGAGGAGCTGATAATCTTTAAGGGTGAAAAGAGCGCATCGCCACGGCTGTTCAGAAAAGCTCTTGAAAGCTTTGCCCTTACCCGGTTTGAAAACGTTATCCTCACTCCCCACAACGCCTACGATACACACGAGGCAATTATGAGAATCCTTGAGAAAACGCTTCAGAACATCATCAAGTTCAAAGAGAGGGGGAGCTGCATCTACCCTGTAAGGTAAGGAGGAACTCTATGCTCAAAAGGATACTTGATAAACTCTCCGGAGGTAAAGGCACCTCGCTCACCCCCAGGGAGATAGTTTCAGAGCTTGACAAGTACATCGTCGGACAGGATGAGGCAAAGAAAGCCGTTGCCATAGCCCTGAGGAACAGGTGGAGGAGGCAGCAGCTTCCCGAGGAGCTCAGGGAGGAGGTTGCCCCGAAGAACATAATAATGATTGGACCAACGGGCGTTGGGAAGACGGAGATTGCAAGGAGGCTTGCAAAGCTGGTAAAGGCGCCGTTCATAAAGGTTGAGGCGACAAAGTTCACGGAGGTCGGATACGTTGGAAGGGACGTTGAGTCCATAGTCAGGGACCTTGTTGAGATATCCGTGAACATGGTAAAGGAGGAGAAGTTAGAGACGGTAAGGGAGAAGGCTAAGGAGCTTGCCTACGAGAGGTTAGCCGAGTACATGTTCCCCGAAAAGGAGAACCAGCCCCAGACGATATTTGACGTTTTCCTCTCCCCGAAGGGGAGGGAAAGCGCCGAGAGGGAATCTGCAAGCATTAGGGAGACGAGGGAGAGGTACAAGAAGCTCCTGAAGGAAGGAAAGCTTGACGAGGATGTAGTTGAGATTCCCGTTACCGTTGAAGCTCCGAACGTCGGGGTTATCGGGATAGCTCCGGGAATGGACAACATCGGTGCCAGCATTCAGGATATGCTCTCCTCCATACTTCCCAGGCCAAAGAAGATGAGGAAGATGAAGGTAAGGGAAGCCTTGAAGTACCTTGAGCAGGAGGAAGCCCAGAAGCTCATCGATATGGATGAGGTTGTAAGGGAAGCCATAGAGAGGGTTGAGAACAACGGGATTGTCTTCATAGATGAGATAGACAAGGTTGCTGCAAGGAGCGGAGGAAGGGGACCGGACGTCTCAAGGGAGGGCGTTCAGAGGGACCTGCTTCCCATCGTTGAGGGCTCCAAAGTCCCGACAAAGTACGGACTTGTAAAGACAGACCACATACTCTTCATCGCAGCGGGAGCTTTTCACACGGCAAAGCCATCCGACCTTCTCCCGGAGCTTCAGGGAAGGTTCCCAATAAGGGTTGAGCTGAAACCTCTCACCAAGGAGGACTTCGTCAGGATACTCACGGAGCCGAAGAACGCCCTGACGAAGCAGTACGTTGAGCTTCTAAGGACCGAGGGCGTTGACATTGAGTTCACGAAGGACGGCATAGAGGAGATTGCAAGGATAGCCGAGGAGGCGAACACGAAGGCTGAGAACATAGGGGCAAGGAGGCTCCACACAGTAATGGAGAGGCTCCTTGAGGACCTCTCGTTCAACGCACCCGAGATGAGGGGCAACAGGGTTATCATCGACGGAAACTACGTAAGGGATAAGCTCTCAGGCATCATAGAGAGCGAAGACCTTACAAAGTACATCCTTTGAGGTTTCCATGCCGTTCAAAAGGGCTGTTCTTGAGGGAATTTCCGGGAAGGTAAGCTCAAGGGGAGCCGACGCCTACATAACGTTCGACAGTTCGGAGTGCTTCTACCTCTCAGGGCTTAAATTCTCCTTCTCCGTATGCGCCGTCATCAACGGTGAGCTTTTCCTCTTCACGGACAGAAGGTACCTGGAGAGGGCAAAAGGTGTTCCCTTTAAGGTTATTGAGTGGGAAGGTTTTGATAACCTTCTGGAATTCCTGAAAGGGAAATCCCTGATAGTTGACGGCTCAAAGTGCACAGTATCAACGTTTAACAAACTCTCAAAGCTCATCGTGAAGCGGGAGGAGGGTTTCATAGATGAGTTCAGGGCGGTGAAGAGTGAGGAGGAGCTGTCCCTTATATCTAAAGCCGTCTCCATTGCCGAGGTCTCGTTGAGGAGCGTCCTCCACCTGCTTAAGCCGGGAATTACCGAAAAGGAGTTCAGGGCTGAGCTTGTAAAATCCCTCTTCCTTCACGGAAGCGATGGTGAGGCTTTCCCGACCATCGTTGCCTCAGGTCCCAACTCCTCAATCCCCCACTGGGAAACATCCGACAGGAGAATTGAGGACGGGGACTGCGTCATCGTTGACTTCGGAGCCGTTTACAGGGGCTACGTTTCGGACATAACGAGGACGTTCTTTGTCGGCAAGCCCCCATCCGAGCTCCTTGAAATCTACGATGCCGTCCTCAAGGCTCAGTCTGCCGGAATCTCATCGCTAAAACCCGGCGTTTCCGCAAAGGAGGTTGACTCCTCGGTAAGGAACTTCCTGAAATCGAAGGGGTTTGATGAGTTCTTCCTCCACTCAACGGGTCACGGAATAGGCATCGACGTCCACGAAAAGCCGACCCTCTCCCGGAAGTCAACGGACACATTGGGGAAGAACATGGTCGTTACGGTAGAACCGGGTATTTACATATCCGGGCTTGGAGGGGTCAGGATAGAGGATGACTGTATCGTAACCGAGGATGGAAGCTT
>CAZIVU010000008.1:11693-17659 GCA_964542865.1 uncultured bacterium
ATTGGAAGGGCAATCGCCGAGGCGTTCAAGAGGCACGGAGCCACGGTCTACATAACCGGAACGGATGAGGGGAGAACGAAAGCCGCAGCCGACGAGATAGGCGTAAAGGGCGTCAAGATGAACGTCAGGGACAGGGATGAGGTAAAGGGAAGGGTAACGGAGATAGTCGAAGCCGAAGGGGGAATTGATATCCTCATCAACAATGCCGGAATAACGAGGGATACCCTCTTCCTGAGGATGAAGGATGAGGACTGGGATGCCGTTATCGACACAAACCTCACGGGCATCTACAACGTTACAAGGCACGTTGTCCCCTTCATGGTCAGGAAGAGGAGCGGAAACATCGTAAACATCTCCTCCGTTGTCGGGTTCACCGGGAACGTCGGTCAGGTTAACTACTCCTCCTCAAAATCCGCAATCGTTGGCTTTACAAAGTCCCTCTCAAAGGAGCTCGCGGGAAGGGGGATAAGGGTCAACGCTGTTGCCCCCGGCTACATAACGACCGAGATGACGGAGAAGATACCGGAAAAGGTGAAGGAGATGGTAAGGCAGTCGATACCGATGAGGAGGGAGGGAAGTCCGGAGGAGGTTGCCGGAGCCGTTCTCTTCCTTGCATCCGACCTTTCATCCTACATAACCGGAACTGTCCTCCACGTAAACGGCGGCATGTTTTAAATGCAATCTCCGGAGGTTTGATGGAGTGTCCGCACTGCCGGGGAACCGGCTGGGTCATAAAGGACATTGAGGGAAAGAGCGAGGCTTTCAGGTGCGGTTGCCGGTTTGAGGCATCGAGGGACAGGTTCCTGAAGTTCTCGGGCATCCCCTCAAGGTACAGGAAGTGCAGCTTTTCAAACTTTAAACCTGAGAATGAGTATCAGCTCCGGGCACTTAAAAAGTGCAGGGAGTTTGTCTCACTTTACCCGTTCACCGACAGGGGAATTGTTCTCTGGGGTTCTCCGGGGGTGGGGAAAACCCACCTTGCGGTGGCAGTCCTAAAAAGTATAATAGTTGACAAAGGGTTAAGGGGTATATTCGTGGACTTCAGGAACTTCTTAGTTGACGTGAAGAGCACTTTTGAGTCGAGCGAATCCGGTTCCGAGCTCATAGAGAGGGTAATCTCGTCTCCCCTTCTCGTCCTTGATGATGTTGGAGCCGAAAGGGTTACCGATTGGGCAAAGGACATGCTCTCAACGATTGTGAACTACAGGTACACAAACAGCCTGACAACGATCATTACTACAAACCTCTCGTTCACCTCCCCCCTCTACGACTCATTCTCCTCAAAGTTTGATGAGAGGACAGAGTCAAGAATCTATGAGATGTGTGAAATCGTAGAGGTTTCCGGAAATGACAGAAGAAAATCTCGCGTATAGGCGGGTCGGCGTTATCTCAAACCCGAAGAAGCCTGAAGCCTCGTCGGGCGTTGAGAAGGTCATAGGGATTCTTCTTTCCCGGGGAATTGAAACGTACACCGATGAGGAAACGTGCCGTCTTGCCGGAAAGTGCAGGAAAGATGTGAAGGTTGTGGACCGGGTTGCCCTCCCCGACAAGGTTGAGCTCATGGTTGTTCTCGGAGGTGATGGAACCTTCCTGAACGTGGCAAAGCTCATAGATAAGAGGATGATTCCCCTCTTGGGGGTGAACTTCGGAAGGCTCGGCTTCCTGACGGAGGTTGCCATTGACGACGTTGAAGACAGCATAGGAAGGGCTTTGAGGGGGGAGTTTGTTGAGGAGAGGAGACCTGCAATCAGGGTAAAGCTGATAAGGGGCAGCGGGCACGTCCTTGTTCACAGGTGCGTAAATGAGGTTTCCATTAAGAGGGACATACTTGCAAGGATAATAGAGATAGACATGGAGGCCGATGGGAGCTACATGAGCACGTTCAGGGGTGATGGCGTAATAGTTGCAACACCAACGGGTTCAACGGCATACTCGCTATCTGCAGGGGGTCCCATAATCGTTCCCGTCCTTGACGCAATGCTCGTTACCCCGGTCTGCCCCCATGCACTTACCATGAGGCCCCTCGTTATAAAGGGAGGCACAAGGCTGAACGTCCGTCTCAGGACGGAGAACGAAACCGTAATGGTGATATTTGACGGTCAGGAGGGAGTTGAGCTGAGGAAGGGGGACGTGCTTGAGATAACGAGGTCACCTTACGACCTCTTGGTCTTGAGGGATCCGCGGAAATCCTACTACCAGACGTTGAGGGAAAAACTCAATTGGGGATAGCCATGAAGGTCATTTTCCTTGTTCTCCTGATGTTCTCATCCGCCCTTGCGGGCTTGAAGACGCCCGAAAGCGCCCAGTTTTACAGGGGAAAAATCTACGTGTCCAACATCGGAAGGCTTCCTCCCGACTCAAAGGACGGGGATGGCTACATATCCGTGCTTGACCTCAACGGGAACCTCATAAAGGAAAAGCTCTGCACCGGGTTGAACGCCCCGAAGGGAATAGCCTTTGCCGGAGGAAAGCTCTTCGTCGCCGACATCGACAGGGTTGTCGTCTTCGACCCATCAACCGGAAGGAAGCTCAGGGAGATTCCCATAAAGGGAGCGCGGTTCCTTAACGATACCGCCTACGACGGGAAAAGGTACGTTTACGTTTCCGATACCCAGACAAACGCCATATACAGGATAGACATCAACAGCTATGAACCATCCCTCTTCATCCGGTCCGGCTCCTTTGAGGGAGCAAACGGCATTGCCTTTGACGGTAAGGGAAACCTGATAGTTGCAAGCTGGGGAGGTGGAAAGCTCCTCCTTGTCAGTAAAAAGGGCGTCAGGGTTATTGCAAAGGGGTTTTCAAACCTTGACGGGGTGTGCCTTTTCAACGGAAAGGTGTACTTCTCAGACTTCACAGAGGGAAAGATTTACATCCTCAGAGGGAGCAGGGCAGAGCTTTTCAGAAAGGGCTTTAAAACGCCGGCAGATATAGGATGTGCGCAGGGGTTCATGTTCGTTCCGGAGTTCTACGGGAACGGTGTTAAAGTCCTGAGGATAAAGCGGTGAAGAGGTTCATAATTTTGACGGGGCTTTCCGGGGCGGGAAAGTCAAGTGCCATGAGGCACCTTGAAGACCTCGGTTTCTACTGCATTGACAACATACCCCCCGACCTCATTCCGAACCTGTTTCACCTCATAAGCAACAACCCGGAGATTGAGAAGGCTGCCCTCGTCATAGATGTCAGAAACCCGAAGTTTGAATCCCTTCTCAGCGGGCTCATAGGAAGGTTAAAGGAAGGCTCAGAAAACGTTGAGCTCTGGTTCCTTACGGCAAGGAAGGACGTGCTGGTAAAGAGGTTCAGCGAAACGCGAAGGCCCCACCCCCTCCAGAAGTACAAGCCCGGACTTGGCATAGAGAGGCTCATAGATGAGGAGGTAAAGCTCCTTCAACCCGTTGAGGGGATGGCCGACAGGGTTATAGACACTTCCGATATGACCCCCCACGACCTTAAAAGGCTCATAAAGGAGATGCTGTCTGAGGAGAGGAGAGGGCTTCAGATAACCTTTCTCTCCTTCGGCTTCAAGTTCGGCGTGCCCCAGGCCATAGATAACCTCTTTGATGTAAGGTTCCTTCCGAACCCCCACTTTGTCCCGGAGCTCAGGGCAAAAACCGGGCTTGATGAGGACGTCAGAAGGTACATAATGAGCTTCCCGGAATCCCTCGACTTCATTGACAGGCTCAGGGATATGGTCAGCTTCACCATACCCCTCTACGACAGGGAGGGGAAATCCTACCTGACCTACGCCATCGGCTGCACGGGAGGCCAGCACAGGTCTGTCGCCGTGGCCGAAATCCTTGCTGAAAACACCGTGAAGGAGTTTCGGGAGTTCAACGTGTTCGTAGAGCACAGGGAACTCAAGATAAGGAAAAAGCTCTCCTAAAAGAACTCAGTCCTCCCCTTTGCAGGGGGAGTTAGTGGGGTCAAGGGCTGCCTTGCGAGAAATCTCAAACGCTTTTGAGGTTTCTCATCTCCTTCCTAAACAGTTCGGAGGTGAACATATCTATGTTTGTGAAGTGGATCTCCTCTATTTTTGTCCGGGGATGTTCATCTATGTACCTTAAAACCTCGTCAAATATTACCTTTACCCCCATCTCCTTCGGGTAGCCGAATATCCCTGTGCTTATTGCAGGAAAGGCAACGGACTTAATCTCCCTCTCATCTGCAATCTCAAGCGCAGACCTTACGGCGCTCCTTAGCTTCCTCTCCTCATCCCCTTCACCCCAGACGGGACCGACTGCGTGGATTACGTACTTTGCCTTCAGCTTCCCGGCTGACGTTATTGCAGCTTTTCCCGTCGGTACAAATCCGATCCTGTCACTCTCCTCCTGAATTATCCTTCCGCCCTTCCTGACAATCGCCCCGGCAACACCTCCACCGTGCTTGAGCCTTGAGTTTGCAGCGTTGACTATAGCCTCAGTATCCTCATCCGTTATGTTACCGTGTATTACCTTCAGAATTACCCCTTTGTACTTCCTTGCCTCCAGAACCTCCATATTCCCTCCTATCCAAGGTCTCCCCAAAGGAGCTGAACCACCGCAAGTGAAGCTATCGCTGCCGTTTCAGCCCTCAGGATTCTCTTCCCGAGGTGAATGACGCTGAAACCTTTATCCTTCAGTATCTCTATCTCTTCCGTGTCAAGTCCGCCTTCAGGACCGATGACAAGGCTGACGGAACCTGGCGTGAACTGTGAGTAATCCTTGAAGCTTCTTCCTCCCCTCTCCCAGAGGACAAACTTAAGTTCGGCACCGCTCTCAACGTCCTTGAGCTTCCGGGGTTCCTCAATTTCGGGGAGGATGCTCCTTCCGCACTGCTTTGCGGCGTTGATCGATATCTCCTTCCACCTTTCAAGCTTCCTGCTCCAGTCCCTCACCTTTTCCCCAAAGGCTGACCTCTTGCAGATAATGGGAACTATGGTTTTAACTCCGAGCTCGGTTGACTTCTGGATGGCAAGCTCAAACTTTGAGAGCCTGTTCGTCAAGCCCATGTAAAGCGTTGTCTCAAGAGGGCTATCCCTGTTTACGTTCAGCTTTTTGAGAACCTTTAGCTTTACCGATACGGTTGATGATGCCTCAATCCTTGCGAGGTATTCATTTCCCGTTCCGTCAAATATTACTATCTCATCACCCTTCCTGAGGCGGAGAACTTTCAGGGCATGGCGTGCTTCCTGTCCCCTCAGGTAAGCCTCCTCCCCCCTGACCGAATCAACCTTGAACCGCCTCATTACTTAACCCCTGCAGCTCCCCTCGCCCTCTTCTCCCGGACAGATATCCTTCCCTTCGGAGTAACGTCAAATACTGCCTCTCCCCCCTCCGTGAACCTTCCGGAGAGTATCTCATCCGTTAACCTGTCCTCAACCAGAGATTGGATTGCCCTCCTTATCGTCCTTGCTCCGTACTCCTTCCTGAACTCCCTGTCAACGATGTAGTCGATAAACCTCTTCGTAACCGTTACCTTCAGGTTCCTCTCGGAAAGCTCCCTGTTAAGCCTTTCAATCTCCCTTCTCACAATCTCCTTCACGTCCTCTCTTGTCAGCGGGTGGAACACAACAATTTCGTCGAGCCTGTTGATGAATTCGGGCTTGAAGTACCTCTTTACCTCCTCAAGGACAAAGGACTTCATCCTGTCAAATTCCTGCCTCTCCCTTTCCTCCTCGCTTCCAACCTCAAACCCGAGCCCCTTCTGTGCCGATACAAGGTGCTTCGCTCCTAAGTTGCTGGTCATTATCAGTATGGAGTTTGAGAAGGAAACCGTCCTTCCGAGCCCGTCGGTCAGCCTTCCGTCCTCCATTATCTGGAGAAGCACGTTGAGAACGTCGGGGTGAGCCTTCTCTATCTCATCAAGGAGTATGACGGTGTAGGGTTTCCTCCTTACAGCCTCCGTAAGCTGTCCGCCCTCCTCATACCCGACATACCCGGGAGGTGCACCTATAAGCCTTGAGACTGTATGCTTTTCCATGTACTCGG
>CAZIVU010000009.1:0-16538 GCA_964542865.1 uncultured bacterium
GGCGTTTTTAAAAGTATAGTGATTTCATTCTTAAATTGCAATAATCTTATCGGGGGTGTTTGAAGGCGGTCAGGAAATTTAAGGGTTCCTTCGGGCTCCGCCATCAGGATGACGGTTCTCCCCCTACGAGGGGGAGAACTGACCCTGCCAATTTTCAAACACCCCCACACAAGTGTTGACATCGGGAAGCTGTAAGTATATATTTCTCAAAGCTCGGGCGGATAGCTCAGCTGGGAGAGCACCAGCCTTACAAGCTGGGGGTCACAGGTTCGATCCCTGTTCCGCCCACCATTCCCTCAGGGGACGTAGTTCAGCTGGTTAGAACGCCGGCCTGTCACGCCGGAGGTCGCGGGTTCGAGTCCCGTCGTCCCCGCCACCTTTCCCTCCAGGACAAAACCCTATATAATTCCCCAAAACAGAGGGAGCAACCTGTGGAGATTTACGTAAGGGATATCTACAGCCTTCCTTCAGGTTCCACGTTTGAAGGCTACTTTGTCATCGAGAGCGTTGAGCTGAAGAGGCACAGGACGGGAGAACCCTACCTCAGGCTCGTTCTTTCAGACAGGACAGGCACAGTTAATGCCCTCTGGTGGAAGCCACCGAAAGGGGAGGACCTCTCAAGGTTTAAGAAGGGAGATGTCGTGTTTGTAAAGGGTTACTCCGAAACCTATCAGGGGAACGTTCAGCCCAAGATAACGTCCATGAGGATTGCATCAGGGGAGGAGTTCAGCCCGGACAGGTTTGTTGTGAGGTCAAAGTACGACATTGAGGAGCAGTTCATAAGGCTTCTTGAGAAGGTTGAGAGCGTTAAGAACCCCTTTTTGAGGAAACTACTTAACGTTTTCTTTGAAGATGATGAGTTTGTGGAGCTTTTCCTCAAAGCTCCCGGGGGGAAGATCGTTCACCACTCCTCAATCGGGGGCTTGCTCGAGCATACGCTCGGGGTTATCGAGATATGTGAGGTGATCTCAAGGAGGTACAGGAGCATAGACAGGGACCTTCTCCTTTCTGCAGCCATCCTTCACGACATCGGAAAGGTGAGGGAGTACGAGATCAAGGTTTCAATAGACAGAACGCTCGAGGGCCTTCTGCTCGGCCACCTTTTCATGGGAGCCGATATGGTTTCAAGGGCTATTGAGGGGATAGATGGCTTCCCTGAGGAGCTCAAGGTTAAACTCCTTCACTGCATCCTTGCCCACCACGGGAGGTATGAGTACGGATCTCCGAAAAGGCCTAAAACCCTTGAGGCTGTTGCGCTCGCCTACGCCGATGCCCTTGACTCAAAGGTGAAAGGTTTTGAGGAGCATATAGAGAGGGAGTTGGGGGAGAAAAAGGGATGGACAAAGAGACACTTTGCCTTCGAGGTTCCGATATACTTTGATGGCGAGATGAACTACGAGGAGGAAGGTTGAGGAGGCTTACATACAAGGGTTCTGGCGTTGATATAGAGAAGGGAGAGAGGTTGGTTGAGAGGATAAAACTTTTCGCAAGGAGAACGTTTGACAGCAACGTCCTTTCGGGGATTGGGGGTTTCGGTGCGGGCTACCTCCTCCCGAAGGGCTACAGGGAGCCCGTTCTCGTTTCGGGGACGGACGGCGTCGGAACGAAGCTGAAGGTTGCCCAGATGGCTGGCATTCACAACACTGTCGGAATTGACCTTGTCGCGATGTGTGCAAATGACATCGTTACTGTCGGGGCAAGACCGCTTTTCTTCCTCGACTACTTTGCTACCGGAAAGCTCTCCCTGAAGGTTGCAGAGAGCGTTGTTGAGGGGATTTCAAAGGGGTGTGAGATTGCCGGCTGTTCCCTCGTAGGGGGAGAGACCGCCGAGATGCCGGACTTCTACCCTGAGGGGGAGTATGACCTTGCCGGCTTTATAGTCGGGATTGTTGAAAGGGAAGGCTACATAACGGGGGAGAGGATAGAGGTTGGAGATGTTGTTGTTGGAATCTCGTCATCGGGCATTCACAGCAACGGTTACTCCCTCGTGAGAAAGCTTTTCTTCGATATCCTGAAGCTGAAGGTTGATGACTTTGTTGATGAGTTGGGCGGGAGGGTTTATGAGCTCCTCCTCGAGCCTACGAGGATTTACGTTAGGTCAATCCTGAGGCTCATAGATGAGGTTGATGTAAAGGGGATAGCGCACATAACCGGCGGGGGAATTCCGGGAAACCTCTCAAGGATTCTCCCCGATGATGTGGATGCCGTTGTTGACCTTTCCTCGTGGGACGTTCCGAGGATTTTCAGGTTCATAAAGGAGAGGGGAAACGTTCCGGATGAGGAGATGTTCAGGACGTTCAACATGGGAATAGGGATGTGCGTTGTCGTTTCAAGGGAGGATATGGGAAGGGCTGTTGAAGTTCTAAACGCCAGCGGGGAGAGGGCTTTCCCTGTGGGAACCATCAAAAAGGGTAGCGGAAAAGTCGTTCTGGAGCAAAGATGAGGATTGCCGTTCTTGCTTCCGGAAGGGGTTCAAACTTTGAGGCGATTGCAAGGGCTGTAAGGGAGGGAAGGATAGATGCCGAGATAGCTGTCCTCATCGTTGACAGGAGGAGGGCTGGAGCCGTTGAAAGGGCTGAAAGCTTCGGCATAAAGTGGATTTTCGTTGACCCGGGCAGTTACCCGTCAAGGGAGGATTTTGACGGCAGGCTCGTTGATATACTGAGCCACCTTGAGGTTGACCTTGTCTGCCTTGCAGGTTATATGAGGATAGTGACCCCTCCCTTCGTTGATGCGTTCAGGAACAGGATAATGAACATCCACCCGGCTCTCCTTCCCTCGTTTCCGGGGCTGAACGTCCACGAGAGGGCTGTAGACTACGGCGTCAGGATCTCCGGAGCGACCGTCCACTTTGTCGATTACGGGACGGATACGGGTCCCGTAATCGTTCAGGCAGCCGTTCCCGTCTCTCCGGATGATACGGCAGAAACGCTGTCGGAGAAAATCCTGAAGTTTGAGCACAGGATATACCCTCAGGCTGTAAAGTGGTTCGTTAATGGGAGGATATCGGTGGATGGGAGGAGGGTTTCTGTCAGGGGTGCCGATTACGGTTCGCTTCCCGTAGTTCCCTCCTTAGAGGACTTTTAGATGGTGATACTGAATCCCGTTCCCGGCTCTGAGATCGTTTCATTTTCGGTGCTGTTCTCGGGGGGAGCCTCACTTGAGCCGCCGGAGATGGCCGGCGTGACGTACCTCGGCTTGAGGACGGCACTTAAGGCTTCTGAGAGGATTTCGAAGCTTCAGGTTGCAAGGATTACCGAGAGGTTCGGCTCACCCCCCATTCCCGATACCTCCCATGACTTCTCCTCCATCGTTTTCCAGCTTCTCTCCCGCGGGTGCAGGGAGTTCTTTGAAGTTCTCAAGGAGGTTCTCCTGAACCCGAGGTTTGATGAAGTGGACTTCAACGTTGAGAGGGATATCCTCATAGCCTCCGCAAGGTCAAGGCGGGAAAGCTCATTCTCGATAGGGATGGAGAGGTTCATCGAGATGACGTTTGAGGGGACGCCCTACGGGGTAATCCCCTACGGGAAAGCTGAAACCCTTTCCCGCCTTAGTGTTGATGATGCAAAGAGGTTTTACAGGAGTGCCGTTTCCTCCCGCTGTGTAATCTCCGTCTGCGGGGACGTTACCCCCGAAGTGGAAAGGGTATCCCGCGAGATGGAGGAGATTCTGAGCGGGGAAGGTGAGGAGCCGGCATTTGAGGATGTTCCCTTCAGGTTCAGGGAGGTTGAGGTAAGGAGGGAAGGCTCTGAGCAGGTTTTGATAATCCTCGGCTTGAGAACCCCTCCCGTTGCCGATGAGGATTACGTTGCCTTAAGGGTTCTTAACGGGGTTCTCGGAGAGGGTTTCGGTTCCATCCTCTTCAGGGAGCTCAGGGAGAGGAGGGGGCTTGCCTACTCCACCGGCTCGCTGCTCCTCTCAAGGAAGCTGTCCGGCAGGCTCCTGATGTACGTTATGACGTCAAGGGAGAAGAGGAGAGCGGCGGAGGATGGGATTGAAAAGCTCAAGGAGAACCTGCCCGGGCTGATAGACGGGGAAATGGTTGAGAGGGCTAAGAGGTACATAGAGGGAAGCTACGTCCTTGGCAGGGAGACGAGGTTGAGGCGCTCGTGGTATCCTGCATGGTGGGAAGTTATGGGAAAGGGACATAAGTTTGATAGCTGTTTCCTCGATGAGGTGAGAAGCGTGGGGCTTGAGAGAGTGAAGTCCCTTGCCGAGAGGCTTTCGGAAAGTCCGTTTCAAAAGGTGGTCGTATCAGGTGGGTAAGGTTTTCATCGTAAGTGCATGCCTTGCAGGTTTTAACTGCAAGTACAACGGAGGGAACAACCTCTTAGAGCCTGTCTATGAGCTTTTCAGGAGGGGGAAGGCTATACCCCTTTGCCCGGAGCAGCTCGGAGGACTTCCAACGCCGAGGAGCCCATCAAAGATAAGGGGAGGGGACGGGATGGACGTTCTAAAGGGGGAGGCAAGGGTTTTAGCCCTTGAAACGGGGGAGGACGTTACGCAGATGTTCATCAGGGGAGCCTTTGAGATGCTGAAAGCCGCGGAAGCTTTGAACCCTGTTGCCTGCATAATGAAGGAGAGGAGTCCGTCCTGCGGGGTTAACTCCGTATACAGGTTTGACTCCGATGAGCTGAGGGAGGGGATGGGTGTTGCATCTGCGCTTTTAAGCTCAAAAGGTTATAAAATTATCAGTTCTGATAACGTTGAACAGATACTAAAATACTTAGCGGAGATCGAATGAGCAGGTTGCCCGTTTTAAACGTTGCAGGCTTGAAGCCGAAGTACCCGATAATTCAGGGAGGGATGGGAGCAAAGGTTTCCCTCCACAGACTTGCGTCGGCGGTTGCCAGGGCCGGGGGAATAGGCGTTATCTCTGCCGTCCTCCTTCATGAAAAGGACAGGAGCAGGGAACCGTGCACCACCTGTAAGGGTATGGATGTAAGGGAGTACGGACTCCATCCCTACCTCTACGCACATGAGCTCGCGGATGAGATAAGGAGGGCGAAGGAGCTTGCCCCTGAAGGGATAATTGGCGTTAACATTATGTATGCCCTTACCCACTTCTACGAGCTCCTCATGACGGCAATCGATGCGGGAGCTGACCTCATCATTCAGGGAGCGGGTTTCGGGAAGGATGTTTTCAAGATATGCAAGCTCTTTAAAACCCCCCTCATCGAGATCGTTTCCACGCCGAAGGGTGCAGCCCTCTCCGAGAGGCTCGGAGCATCAGCCGTAATCGTTGAGAGCGGGGAGGCAGGAGGCCATCTCGGAACGATGGAACACCTCTGGGACATACTTCCGGGCATTGTTTCCTCCGTAAAGAATATCCCTGTAATCGCCGCCGGCGGAATATTTGACGGCAAAGACATGGCAAAGGCTTTCGAGCTTGGGGCAAAAGGGGTTCAGATTGCCACGAGGTTCATAGCAACCTACGAGTGCGATGCCGATGAGAGGTTCAAAGAGTATATAATTAAAGCAAAACCGGAGGACTCCATCTACATAAAGAGCCCTGTTGGGATGCCGGCGCACGCTGTTAGAAATCCCTTCACAGAGAGGCTTGAGAAGGAGGGGAGAATTCCCCACACCTGCAAGTTTAACTGCTTAAAGGCCTGCCCGGGTGCGTCGTCGATATACTGCATTGCGGATGTCCTCCTTGACTCCGTCAGCGGGGATGTCGTCAACGGGCTCGTCTTCTCGGGGAGCAACGTCGGAAGGGTGAACAGGATGTACCACGTTGATGAGCTCATTCAGGAGCTTGTTGAGGAGTGTGAAGAGGAGCTTGAGAGGAAAAATCTCAACTTTGGGGGTGAGGAATGAGGAAAATTCTGCTTGTCTCCCTTGTTTCAGCTTTCTCCTTCGGGTGCGTCCAGACCGGAGGGGAGATAAACTTCAGGGCGGAGCTCAACGCCCTCAAGAAGGAGGTTGAGAACCTTAAGGCGAAGACGGAGGTTAACTCTGCAAAGATAAACACGCTTGATGAGAGGCTTGCAAGGGTTGAGGACAAGACGGCATCTAACGAGCAGAAGATCTACGAGACGAGCAAGAGGTGTGATGAGCTGAGCAAGACCGTTTCAACGATCACCGTTCCCGTTCCTCAGGTGAGGGAGGAGAAGGCAAAAGAGGAGCAGCCGGAGGAGAAACCTCAGGAGGTTGTCAGCGTTTCTGACAGGGATATCTACAGGAAGGCGTTTGAAGCTATGGAGTCCGGCGACCTTGAATCGGCAAAGAGGCTCTTTGAAACCCTCGTTGAGAAGTTCCCGAAAAGCTCCCTTGCCGATAACGCCCTCTACTGGATCGGAGAGATCTACTACTCCCACAACGACTACCAGACAGCCATAACCTACTTCAAGAGGGTTGTTGACGAGTACCCGTCCGAGAACAAGGTTCCGGCAGCCATGCTGAAGATAGCCCTCTGTTACAAGGGGATGGGTGATGTTGAGAACGCAAGGAGGATGCTGAAGAAGGTTATATCCACCTACCCCTCATCCAACGAGGCAAGCATAGCGAAGGTGAAACTCATAGAGCTTGGAGAGTGATGTGGACGACAGGGAGCTTGCTCTAAAAGGCATAGACCTCTGGCTCAACCTTGAAATCTCAAAGCTCTCCTCCGATAAGCCCTCAAGGGTTGAGAGCTTCCTTAAGAAGCGGTTTAACGTTGAAAAGCTCAATCCCCTCCTTGAGGTTCTCGGCCTTTTGGAGATATCGCTCATCGAGGAAAGGGTTTCTCCCCTCAGCGAGGAGGAGAGGGAAGGGGCTATTACTGAGGTGGTTGATGAGCTTGCAAAAAGGTTCCCTCAGGTAGTATCCCTCATGGAGGAGATGCTTGAGAGGCTCCAGAGGAGGATTGGGGAGTTCAAAGCTTATGCTGAGGAGTACAGCAGGAGGTAGCTGTTAGACCAGAAGCCCGCCAGATGAGGAGCTTACCCTGACGGGGCGGTTCTCATCGTCAACGAGGACCACAGTCGGCGAGAAGCCCTCAAGCTCGGACTCCTCGACCTCGCAGTAGGTAACGATTATTACCCTGTCGCCAACCTGAGCTTTCCTTGCAGCGGCTCCGTTCAGGCAGATAATCCCGCTGTCAGGTTCCCCGGGAATGGCATAGGTTGTGAGCCTTTCCCCGTTCGTTATGTTGTAGATATCAACCTTTTCGTAGGGGAGGATGTTCGCAAGCCTCATAAGGCTCTCATCTATGGTTACGCTCCCCTCATACTCAAGGTCTGCCTGCGTAACGGTCGCCCTGTGAATCTTTGACTTGAACATGAACCTTCTCATTTCACTCCCCGATTGGTTGCACGGATAATATATGCAAACTTTGGCAAGATTGCACGCTGATGGATAAAATTAAGGTATCGCCCAATGCAGGAGGAGAAGATGATTTCGATGCTCCTTGTTCTTCTTATAAACACGTCGCTTGCGTGCAGCAGCAACTGCTACTCCTGCCACAACATCCCGTCGGACGGGTTCCACGACGTTCTTAAAACCTGCACGGATTGCCATCCAGAGCACAGGGGCTCCGACATAGGAAAGTGCGGAGCCGACTGCTTTGAGTGCCACCCCGTTGACAGGGTTATCTCCTCATCCCCGAAGCACAGGGTTCTGGGAGAGTGCATAGATTGCCATAAGAAGCTCAGGGAGAGCGACCTGTACAGAAGCCTAATTGGAGGTTAGCATGCTCAGGTATCCGGCAGTTGCGGGTCAGTTTTACCCTTCAGACCCGGACGAGCTGAGGGCGATGGTTTCATCGTACTGCACCGGGAAGGAGGAGAGGTTGAAAGCAAGGGCTGTTGTTGTTCCCCATGCCGGCTACATCTACTCCGGAATGGTTGCAGGTCAGACGTTCGGGAGCGTCGAAATTCCCCCTCTGAACGTAATTATGGGTCCAAACCATACGGGGTTTGGAGCAAGGGCATCCGTCTTTCCGGAGGGAAGCTGGGTTACCCCCCTCGGTGAGGTTCCCGTTGATAAGGACGTTGCCGAAAAGCTCGTGAAGAGCGAGCCGTTTGAGGCTGACGTTAACGCCCATATCTATGAGCACTCCCTTGAGGTTCAGGTTCCATTCCTTCAGGTGTGCAGCGGCTTCAGGGATGATCTGAAAATTGTTCCGATAACGCTTGGCTACCTTTCCTACGGGGAGTGCGAGTCCGCCGGGGAAGCTCTTGCCTCAGCACTGAAAGGTGAGGATGCCCTTATAGTGATAAGTTCGGACTTTTCCCATTACATTTCGAGGGAGGATGCTGAAAAGCTTGATTCCCTTGCCATAGATGCAATCCTCAACCTTTCTCCGGAGGAGCTCTACAAGAGGGTGAGGGGCTACAACATAACGATGTGCGGCGTAATCCCTGCAACGGTCGGAATAATCGCGTTGAAGATTCTCGGAGCAAGGGGTGCGAAGCTTATAAATTACAGAACATCGGGGGATGTCACCGGAGATTACTCTCAGGTTGTTGCCTATGCTGGAATAGTGATTTTTTAATGCTATAATTAGCACCCACAACCGAGGAGCAGGTTATGGAGGATTATGAAAAGGCAGCCAGCATTTTGAAGGCTCTTGCCCACCCGACGAGAATCCAGATATTGAAGTTTCTCACCGGCGGTGAGAAGTGCGTAAAGGAGATATGGAGCGAGATGGGCATCCCCCAGCCGACAGCTTCCCAGCACATAAACGTGCTGAAGAACGCCGGGATTATCTCCTACAGGAAGGAAGGGGCAAGGACCTGCTACAGGATTGAGGACAGGAGAGCTATCAGGATACTTAAAATTCTTCTTGAGGAGGTTTAGTTAGATGGCGAGAGAGATTAAGACTATGGATGAATTTGAAAGGGAAGTTCTATCATCTGATATCCCTGTTTTAGTTGATTTCTGGGCTCCATGGTGCGGCCCGTGCATGATGCTCGCTCCGACCATTGAGGAGATATCGTCCGAGTATGAGGGGAGGATAAAGGTCTTCAAGGTCAATACGGATGAGCTTCCGATGCTTGCCATGCAGTACGGTATAAGGGGAATCCCGACGGTTATGCTCTTCTCGGGAGGGGAGGTGGTTGACGTTAAGGTGGGGCTTCAGCCCAAGGCCGTTCTTGAGAACATGATAGACAGAGTCCTTGAGGAGTAGCATGTTCAAAACCGTCTGGGATGTGGTGGTCGTTGGAGCAGGTCCTGCCGGGCTCTCGGCAGGAATCTACGCCGGAAGGTCAAACCTCAGGACACTGATACTTGATAGCATGATGCCCGGAGGGCAGCTTCTGATAACTGAGGTTATCGAGAACTATCCCGGTTTTCCCGAACCTGTAACGGGCTTTGAGCTCTCCGAGAGGATGAAGAAGCAGGCTGAAAGGTTCGGCGCAGCCATAGAGAACGGCTACGTTGTCTCCTCCGTTGAGCTTGACGGGGAGCTCTTCACCGTTCAGGTTGAGTCTGGAGGGAGCATAAAGGGGAGGACGCTCATATGGGCGGCCGGCTCAACGCCGAGGAAGCTTAACGTTCCCGGTGAGGCTGAGTTTGTTGGAAGGGGTGTTTCCTACTGCGCCGTCTGCGACGGAGCGTTCTTCAGGGACAGGGTCGTTGCAGTTGTCGGCGGAGGGGATTCTGCGCTTGAGGAGGCGCTCTACCTTACAAAGTTTGCCTCAAGGGTTTACCTCATCCACAGGAGGGATAGGTTCAGGGCTGTTAAGGTGCTTCAGGATAGGGTGAAGGAGAGCGGGAAGATTGAGCCTTTGTTCAACAAGGTTGTTGAGTCGATAAACGGTTCACAGTTTGTTCAGTCCCTGAGCCTGAAGGATACGGTCTCCGGTGAGGGGAGCACGCTTGAGGTTGATGGGGTTTTCATATTCATAGGTAATGAGCCGAACGTTAAGCCGGTTCTCCACCTTATTGAAACGGCTAACGATGGGTGCATCATCACCGATGAGAGCATGGCAACGGTGACGCCGGGCCTTTTTGCCGCCGGGGATGTGAGGTACAAACCCCTGAAGCAGGTGGTTACCGCTGCCTCGGACGGAGCTATAGCTGCCATGTCGGCAACCAAATACTTAGAGGAGAGGATTTGATGAGAAAGTTCTTCTACGTGCTTGCAGCCCTTTCGATTCTCTCTTCAGGGTGCAGTGTCGGAAAGAAGGAGCAGCCCGTAAAGGAGCAGGAGTCAGCCTATAGAGCCTACGATTTCTCCTTCAAGACCGTGAACGGGAAGGTGATGAAGCTTTCAGACTTCAAAGGGAAGGTCGTTCTGGTTCAGTTCTTCGGAACGTTCTGCCCGCCCTGCAGGGCTGAGATGCCCTTTCTTGAAGAGGTAAGCAAGAAGTACAGGGGTAAGGTTGTCGTCATAGGTTTGAGCGTTGACTACATGGGTGAGGACCCTTCACTCCTGAAGGAGTTCGTTGAGAAGATGGGCGTCTCCTACCCTGTGGGGGTTTCTGATGAGAAAACGTGGAATAACTACGCCGGAAGGATAACCCAGAACGACGGAATTCCCCAGACCTACATAATAGACAGGTCCGGGAATATAAGGTACTACGAGGTCGGTTTCACTCCACAGTATGAATCTCTCTTCCTCTCCGCCATCGAGAAGCTCCTGAAAGAGTGAGGATGCTCAGGATAAGGAAGGTTTCCCTCTACAGAGCCGTTTACAGGCCGGAGGACATCCCTGATACCCCCTACAGTGAAGTTGCGTTTGTTGGAAGATCAAACGTTGGAAAGTCAACGCTTCTAAACGTCCTTGTCAAGAACTACAAGGTTGCAAAGGTCAGCTCCCAGCCCGGCAAGACGAGGAGCATAAATTTCTACCTTGTGAACGACAGGTTTTTCATCGTTGACCTTCCCGGTTACGGCTTTGCAAAGCTCCCGAAGAGGGAGCTTGAAAGGTGGAAGAGCTTGATAGAGAGGTACTTAAAGGGTAGGGATAAGCTAAAAGGTGTTTTCCTCCTCATCGACAGCAGGGTAGGACCAACCGAGAAGGACATCATGATGAAGGAGTGGCTTGACTTCTACGGTATTCCCTACGTTGTCGTTGCTACAAAGGTGGACAAGCTGAATATGAGGGAGAGGTCAAGACTGAAGAAGCTCGTGAAGGAGAAGTTCGGGGATATCGACTTCATACCATTTTCCTCCGTTACGCGGGAGGGGAGGGTTGAAGTCCTTAAATCCATTGAGAGGATGCTCAATGCTTGAGGAGCTCTACGTCAGGAATTTTGGGGGTATAAGGGAGTGCGAGCTTCTTCTCTCGGAAGGTTTAAACGTTATAATCGGTGAGACGGGAGCCGGAAAGTCCCTCCTCTTGGGAGCCATAGGTTTCCTCGGTGGAGGGAAGATGGGTTTCCCCGTTGACGGTTCAGCCGTTGAAGCCGTCTTCAACGTTGATGGGGAGGAGCTCTCCGTAAGGAGGGAGGTGAAGGATGGAAGGTCAAGGTTCTTCCTCAACGGAATGAGGGTTCCCCAGTCAGCCGTTTCCGAGAGGCTTTCCTTTATATCCTACCAGTCTCAGCACAGCTCCCTTTCAGTGCTCAAGCCGTCAAAACAGCTTGAAATCGTTGACAGGTTTGGAGGGCTTGAACCTCTCCTTTCAGACTACAGGAAGATCTACTCCGATTACAGGAAGCTGAAGTCCGAGCTTGAAAAGGTTGAGAGGGAGCTCTCTGACAGGGAGAGGTTGATAGACGTGCTGAGGTTCCAGATTGAGGAGATAGAGAGGGTCAGCCCGAAAGAGGGGGAGGAGGAGGAGATTGAAAGGCTTATAGATGTGATATCGAAGGCGGAGAAGATTAAGTCCTTCAGGGAGTTTTCCGTTGAGAGCCTCTACGGGGATGGGGGAGCGCTCGAGAGGATAGGGAAGGTCATCTCCCTCCTTGAGGAGCTTGGCATGGGGGACGACATACTTGAGGACCTTAACGACGTATACTACAGGCTTGAGGATGTCGTTGACAGGATAAGGGAGAGCTTTCAGGTTCCCGAGGGGGATTACGACCTTGAGTCCCTTGAGGATCGCCTTTTCCAGATAAGGAGGCTTAAGAGCAAGTACGGGCCCACGCTTTCCGATGTGGAAAAGTTTTGCGAGGATGCAAAGAGGAGGCTTGAGCTCCTTGAGAACTCCGACTTTGAGGTTGAAAGGTTGAGGAGAGAGCTTCACAGGCTTGAGGAGGAGCTTTCAGCCCTCTCGGGGGAGATAGGAAGGAGGAGGAGGACATCGGCGCTCAAGCTTGAGAAGAGGATTTTGGAGAACCTGAAGGAGCTTGGGTTGAAAGGTGCAAAGTTCAGAATCGATGTAAAGAGGGTGGAGGGGTTTTCAAGGGACGGATCGGACAGGGTAGAGTTCCTCTTTACGGGAAATGTCTCGATGGAGCCGAAGCCCCTTTCCGATTCCATTTCCGGCGGTGAGCTATCAAGGCTTTTGCTCTCAATCCTTTCAGAGTCGGGGAAGGACAAGAGCCTGATGGTCTTTGATGAGATAGATGCAGGCATGTCGGGAAGGATTCTCTCGAAAGTTGCCGATAAGCTGAGGTGCATCTCAAAGAACGTTCAGGTTATTGCCGTTTCCCACTCCCCCAACGTTGCATCCCTTGCAGACAGGGTCTTCAAGGTTGAGAAGTCCGATGGTAACATAACCGTCAGGCAGGTACCCGATGAGGAGCTGAACAGGGAAATTGCTATAATGATAGCCGGCAGCGAAACGGAAGGAAGCCTCAAAGCTGCTGAGGACCTTTTGAGGAGGAGATATGAAGGAGGATGTCGGGGGACTCCTTGAAGCCTTTAACGTTCACCTGAGCCACACCGAGCTTGCCGAGCTTTCGGTTCTCTTCTTCCTTGCAACCTACGCAATGATTCTCCTTGAGAAGTTCTTTCACAGGACGATAGCCGCCCTCGTCGGGGCATCGCTTGTGCTGATTGTCGGCGTTATAACGCCGGAAAGGGCATGGGAGGCTATAGATCAGAACACGATACTCCTGCTCTTCGGGATGATGAACATAGTCACCGTCATGGGGAAGAGCGGTTTCTTCAACATCGTTGCCGCAAAGGCGGTAAGGCTTACGAAGGGCTCTCCCGTCAAGGTTCTCTGGGTGTTCTCATTCCTGACTGCCATCTTCTCGGCTTTCCTTGACAACGTAACAACGGTTCTCTTCATGGCTCCCGTCATGATAAACATATCTGAAAAGCTGAAGCTCAACCCCATCCCCTACCTCATAGCCATAGTCCTTGCATCCAACACGGGGGGAACGGCAACGCTCATCGGAGACCCTCCGAACATAATAATCGGGAGCATTGCCGGCAAGACCTTTAATGACTTCCTCTACGAGGTTGCCCCCTATGCGATAATCGCCTTTATAATAGGCCTGATAGTCATGCACGTGATGATGAGGAAGGCAGGATTCTTCAACGTTGAGGCATCGCCAGAGGAGCTTGAGGAGATACTCTCCGGAAGGGTTGATGAGTCCCTCATAGATAAGAGGCTCATGAAAAAGTCGGTCGGGGTCTTCATAGCAACGATAGTTCTATTCATAATCGGCCACAGGATAGGGATGGAGCCGGGAGTTGTTGCGCTATTTATGGCAACGCTCCTTGCATTCTTGAGCAAGCTCTCCCCTGCATGGATACTTGAGAGGGTTGAGTGGACAACGCTCATCTTCTTCATGGGCCTTTTCATGGTTGTAGGTGCCCTTGAGGTGAACGGCGTCTTTGAGATAGCCGCAAAGGAGCTCATTGCCTTCATCGGAAAGAACATCCATGAGGGGATCCTTGCAGTTGGATTTGTCTCTGCGTTCATATCCGGCTTTGTTGACAACATCCCCTTTACCATGTCGATGGCTTACGTCCTGAAGGGGATGGAGCTTAAGATGGGAAGCGTTATGGATCCCCTCTGGTGGTCGCTCTCCCTCGGCGCCTGCCTCGGAGGAAACCTCACCCTTATAGGGGCTTCTGCAAACATCGTTACCGCGGATATTGCCGACAGGAACGGCTACAAGATAGACTTCTTCAGGTTCATGAAGTACGGAACTCCCGTTGCTTTTATAACGGTAGCCCTTGCAATCATCCTCTTCTACATTGAGCATGCGGTCTTCGGTGGGCTTTAGTCTACAGCTTTACGCTGTAAGGTTCCGGTTGGGGTTTCCCGAAGAAGTAGCCCTGGCCTAACGATACGCCGATATCCTTCATGAGGAGGTAGTCCTCCTCATCCTCTATGAACTCCGCAAGCGTCCTTAAGCCGAACGGCTGGGCTGCAAGGACGATGGACTTTACAATTGCAAGGTCCCTTATATCTCCCTTTGCATTCCTTATGAAGGAACCGTCTATCTTCAGGATGTCTGCCGGGTACTTCTTCAGGTAGCTGTAGGATGAGTGTCCCGCACCGAAATCGTCTATGGCAACCTTTGCTCTCATGTCCTTGAATATCTGGAAGAGGCTCTTTGCCACTCCCTCGTTTTCTATCTTCTGGGATTCCGTTATCTCAATAACTATGTTCTTGGAGTTGAGGTTTCTCTCCTTCACCATCTGCCATATGTTGTTCATCTCTCTGAAGAGGAACTTCATCGAGAGGTTGAAGAAGAGGACGTGGTCGTTAAGGTAATTGCTTGCCTTTTCAAAGACTATCCTGTCCAGCTCCGGCGTGAGGCTGAACGCATCGGCAACGCCTATAACGTAGTCACCCCTCAGCATCTCACCTCTGCAGAATATTCTCGCAAGGACCTCATACCCAAAGACCCTGCCAGTCTTCATGTTCACAATTGGCTGGAAGTAGGGTTCAACGGTTCTCTCATCTATAGCCGTTATTATCTTTCTCCTCGTTTCCTTGAGCCTGTCAATTTCTGATAGCAGTTTCTCCTCAAAGAAGACGATTGTGTTCTTCCCTTCAGATTTTGCCTTGAAAAGGGCTTCCTCCGCACTTACCATCGTAATAAGACCCTCACTAAATTCCTCTGGATGGAACGAAACACCACAACTTGTTGATATGGTGAAGATCTCGTTACCTATTTTGAACTGAACCCTTTCAAGGAACTTCCTGTACATCTGCTCAACGGTTGTTCTGCTGATACCCTTTAAAACAACGCCGAAGCCGTTTCCGGATATCCTCGCAACGTAGAAGTCACTTGAGAAGTTTGCTATCACGCTTTTGAGCCTTTTGGCAAAGGCTCTCAACACGCCGTCACCGACCTCGTAGCCGTAGGAGAAGTTGAGGAGCTTGAAGTCGTCAATATCAACGATCAGGAGGTAGAAGCTCCCTTTCTCTCTGGATACTCTGCTAATGAACCACTTCCTTGAGTTCAAGCCGGTAATCTCATCTACCATGTTCTGAGCTCCGGCCTCTCCTCAAGTATGTCCCTGACCTGCCTTACGTCCTTATCCCCCCTTCCCGACAGGTTTATAACCACAGTTTTCCCCTTCAGTTTTTCAGCTTCCCTTATCACCCATGCAACGGCGTGGGAGCTTTCAAGGGCGGGTATTATGCCCTCCGTTCTTGAGAGTATCTGGAAAGCCCTTAGAGCTTCCTCATCCGTTACAGCGTCGTACTTTGCCCTTCCCGTCTCCTTCAGGAGGGAGTGTTCCGGTCCGACGCCCGGGTAGTCAAGCCCCGCCGATACGGAATGGGTTACCTGAATCTGACCATCCTCGTCCTGAAGGAGGTAAGACTTTGCCCCGTGGAGAACCCCGACAGTTCCCCTGCGCAGCGTTGCAGCGTGCATGTTTGTGTCAAGGCCGTAGCCTGCAGCCTCGACGCCGACAAGCTCAACGCTCATGTCCTCGATGAACGGGTAGAATATGCCTATTGCGTTGCTTCCCCCTCCAACGCAGGCAACGATAACGTCCGGGAGCTTCCCCTCCCTCTCAAGTATCTGCTCCTTCGTTTCCCTTCCGATTACCGACTGAAAATCCCTCACCATTTGGGGGTAGGGGTGGGGACCGACTGCTGAGCCTATTATGTAGTGGGTTGTCCTGACGTTCGTTACCCAGTCCCTCGTTGCCTCGTTGACGGCGTCCTTCAGCGTTCTGCTTCCGCTCTTTACAACCTCAACCTTTGCTCCTAAAAGCTCCATCCTGAAGACGTTTAGCGCCTGTCTCCTTACATCCTCCTCACCCATGTAGACAACGCACTCAAGTCCTAAGAACGCACATGCGGTTGCGGTTGCAACACCGTGCTGGCCGGCTCCGGTCTCTGCGATTATCCTCCCCTTTCCCATCCTCTTTGCAAGGAGAGCCTGACCGAGGGCGTTGTTTATCTTGTGGGCTCCTGTATGGTTGAGGTCCTCCCTCTTAAGGTAAACCTTTATTCCGTTTCCAAGGTAGCTTGAGAACCCTTCGGCAAGCTGGAGGGGAGTGGGTCTTCCTACGTACTCCCTCAAAAGCTTTTCAAACTCCTCCCTGAAGCTCCTGTCCTCCTTAACCTCGGCGTAGCTTCTCTCAAGCTCCGAGAGAGCGGCCATGAGGGTTTCAGGAACGAACTTTCCTCCGAATATGCCGAACTTCCCTTTACTGTCCGGATAGCTGTACACGTTTACCTCTTATTTGATTATCCCGCTTGCAATTCCCCACCTGTGGGCGTACATCCTTCCGTAGGG
>CAZIVU010000010.1:0-15480 GCA_964542865.1 uncultured bacterium
GAGCTTGGCTGGATTGAACCGTTCAGGGCATTTTCACAGGCCGTCTCCCTCGGGTATCCGGTAAGGGTGTTCCTTGATTCGGCTTCCGTAAACGGGAAAACGGGAAGGTACTCCTTCCTCTGCATAGGCGAAGTTGAACGGTTCTCGGTTAAGGACGTTGATGACGATGCCTTTTATCTCCTTGAGGAGTTCTTCAAAGCCTGCAGGGAAAGGTACAGTCCTGAAGTCGATATACCTTTCGGCATCTTCGGTTTCATATCCTACGACGCAAACAGGTACCTTGAAAGGGTTAGCTCCCCGGAGATTGATGACCTTAACTGGCCGGATATGCTGTTCATACTTCCCGAGACAACGTTTATCTTCGACAACGTTGAGAGGAGGGTCTGGAGGGTCGGAAGGAGGGTAAACTTAAGGGAGAAAAGGGGGGAATTCAGCTTCTCCTCAAGGCTTCTTGGCTTTAACATGGAAAAGGACTACTTCATCCACGCCGTTGAGAGGATCAAGGACTACATCGGGGAAGGGGATACGTTTCAGGTTAACTTCTCCCAGAGGATAGATGTTGAGTACTCCGGGGAGCCCTTCCTGCTCTATGAAAGGTTAAGGAGGGTAAACCCTTCTCCATTCTCCTTCTTCCTCGACTTTGGAGGGATTAAGGCTGTTTCCTGCTCCCCCGAAAGGCTTGTGAAGAAAGATGGAAGGTTTGTCGAGACAAGGCCCATAGCCGGAACGAGGAGAAGGGGGAGGAGCGCAGAGGAGGAGAGAAGGCTTGAGAGGGAGCTTTTCCTGTCGGAGAAGGAGAGGGCTGAACACATTATGCTTGTTGACCTTGAAAGGAACGACCTTGGAAGGGTCTGCGAGTACGGAACCGTTGAGGTTGATGAGCTGATGGTCAAGGAGAGCTACTCCCACGTCATCCACATAGTCTCAAACGTAAAGGGCGTTCTGAGGGAAGACCTTGACAGCATTGATGTTTTGAGGGCTGTCTTCCCGGGAGGGACGATAACGGGAGCGCCGAAGGTAAGGACGATGGAGATAATCGCAGAGCTTGAGCCGACAAGGAGAGCCCTCTATACGGGTTCTGTGGGCTACATCGGTTTTAACGGTTCGATGGACTTCAACATCGTTATAAGGACTTTCCTCTTCAGGGAGAACAGGGGATACCTTCAGGTCGGAGCAGGTATCGTGTGGGATTCAGACCCGGAGCTCGAGTACAGGGAAACGCTCAGCAAAGCGGAAGCCCTTTTAGTTGCGTCATCACTGAGGATTTAACCTGCCGATGATGTAGGTTATCAGGAACAGCGTAAATGAAGTTAGCGTTATGGCTGCCCCTGAGGGGACATCTATTGAGAACGAGATGAGCGTTCCGATAACGGATGAGGAGACCCCGAAGATGATGGAAAGGAGAACCATTCTGAAGTAACTCTTTGAGACCATGTAAGCTGATGCCGGGGGAATTACGAGGAGGGAGAAAACGAGTATGGCTCCAACCGCCTTCATCGACATAACAACGGATACCGTCGTTATCATGCTCGCCGTGAACGTTATCAGCTCCGTCCTGTAACCGGATGCCTTTGCAATCTCCTCGCTGAACGTTGTCAGGTAGATCTCCTTCCAGTAGAATGTGTAAACTGCCCCAGCAACGGCTGCTGTAAGGATAAGAATGGCTATATCCCCGTTATTAACGGTGAGCGGGCTTCCGAAGAGGTAGGAGAGGGCGGACGACCTGTACTTTCCCGAAAGACCCATGAAAAGTATCGCAAGTCCCATGCTCGTTGAAAAGAGTATCCCAATCGTTATATCGTAGTGGACCTTTCCCCTGTAGCTCAGGTACCATATCGCCGCCGAAGCCGCTATCGAAAATGCAAGCCCAACCCCTACAGGGTAGACCCCTATGAGGAGTCCGAGGGATATCCCCGCAAATGCTATGTGTGCAAGTCCTGCCCCGACAAACGCCATCTTCCTCAGAACGACGTAAGTCCCGATGAGGGAGCAGAGGAAACCGGAAAGGAGGGACGCAAAGAGCGCCTTCTGTGCAAAGCCGTAGGAGAGAAAGATGAGAGGGTTTGTCAGCTCCCCCATCACTTTCCCTTGTTAAGGTTGAGGAGGGGAACGAGCTTTGAGTCGTAAGGTGCTATTATGAACGTGTTGTTCGGGCTGTTCGCAAGGGCGCTCATCGTCTGGAGGTAGTACCACTGGAGGTAGGCTGGTGATAGGGAGTTTGCGATTATCCTGTTTGACTCCGCTATCCCTTTTGCCTCCGTTATCTTCCTCTGGGCTTCAAGCTTCTCCTTCTGTATAACAAACTGCATCTTCTCAGCCTCTTCCTTCGCCCTCAGCTTCTCCTCAATCTTCTCAACGACCTTTGAGGGGAGCTTAACGTTTCTGAGGAGGACATCAACAACGTCTATGTCCGCTCCCCTCAGCTTCTCCTTGATGTCGTGAAATATCCTCGTCTGTAGCATGGCCCTCTTCGTTGAGTAGAGGTCTTCGATCTTGAACTGGGCAACAACGTTCCTTATAACCTCCCTCGATATCGGGACTATGAGCTTCTCGGCGTAGTTTATCCCGAAGTTCTTGTATATCCGGTCAGCCCTCTCGGGAATTATCCTGTAGAGAACCGTAACGTCAAGGGTGGCGGGAAGCCCCTCAACGCTGAGAGCCACGATGGGGTTACCTGTCCGAGCCCTCATGTCTATCTTCTCAACCCTCGTTGAGAAGATGACTATCCTCTCAGCCCCCGGGAGCTTGAAGTGTATCCCCGGGTAAAGCTCCTCCTCAATAACCTTACCGAACCTAAGCTTTACTCCCACCTCCCCGGCATCGATGATTACAAGGGAGCTGGTGCTGATAACCCCGAATATGAAAAGGGCTATGAGCGTCAGTATAACCTTTGCAGGGAGCGTCTGCCTTTCCATCACTTGCCCTTTGACTCCATTATCGTTTTGAGGTACTCCTGAGCTTTCTTGTGCTTTATCACCTCCCCCGTCTTCAGGTATATCGCATACTCGGCGATGTTCGTTGCGTGGTCTCCGACCCTCTCCAGAGCCCTTGAGATGAGTATGAGCTTCATCGCGATGTGCGCCGTTTCAGGGTTCTTCTCAACGATCTCTATAAGCTCATCGGCAATCCTTGAGTAGAAGCTGTCAACAATCTCATCCCTGTCTATCACGTCCCTTGCAAGCTCCTCATCGCCCTTCAGCAGCGAGAGTATGGAGTCCCTCAACATCTCCCTTACAACTATGGACATCCTCGGAAGGTCAACGTACGGCTTTATCGGCGCGTACTCCGAAAGGTAGATGGCTATTTCGCAGATATCCCTTGCAAGGTCTCCAACCCTCTCAAGGTCTGTAATGCTCTTGAGTATCGATACAACGAGCCTCAGGTCTGAAGCTTCAGGGTGGTAGAGGGCAAAAATCCTGACGCACTTTTCCTCAATCTCTATCTCCTTGAGGTCTATGAGCTTGTCGTACTCATACGTTGACTTTGCCCTCTTGACGTCCCTTGAGATGAGGGATTCCATGGCGTCGGATATGATTCTCCTCGACATATCCGACATCTCTATGAAGTTCTTCTTCAGCTCCTCAAGCTCCTCAACGTACCTGTTTATCACAGCTTCCTCCGAAACCTTGAACTTTAAGTATACCATCTGAGGTGGCAGATTTTGTAAAATTGCGCAAACCTTGAAGGAGGTTCAGGGTGGAGGAGAAGAAAAAGGCTGTTCTTGACTTTATGAAGAGCAAGGGAAAGCCGCTGAGAACGGGTGATATCTCAAAGGCTCTCGGAATGGAGAGCAAGGAGGTATCAAAGGTTATAAAGGCACTGAAGGAGGATGGAAAGGTATTCTCACCGAAGAGGTGCTACTGGGCACCCTCAGAGGATTAGAGGAGCATCAGCTTTTTCACAAACTCTCTCCAGTTCCCGAAGGGGATGTCGGTAAAGTCCATCTCATCAACCATGAGGGGATTGAGGAAGTAAACCCAGCTGTCAACGAAGTCCCCGTAGGGGATGAGCTTCACCGGCTTCTCCTTCCTCACGTACATGCTCCTTTCTGGAAACCCCTCGAAGAACTCCTCAAAGAGGTCTATAGCCGTCAGGGTTGCCTCATCAACCTTGTAGACCTCCCCGAAAACCTTTCCCTCCCCCTCTATAACGGCCGGGTAACCATCTCTGAGCTGGATCAACCTTGCACCGAAGAGGATCCCGTGGCTGATGAAGTCGGAATCGAAGAGGAATGAGTGTGCCGACAGGCCGGACATGAGGCTTCCGTACACGAAGAGGAGCTTAAACATTGCCCTTCCTGAACCGATTTGTGATAAATTTTAGCCCTGAAACGTCAAATATCAAGGTTCTTTGCCTCTTTTGCAAACTTCTGTATGAAGCTCTTTCTCGGCTCAACCTTGTCGCCCATGAGGACGGTGAATATCTCATCCGACTTCACAGCATCCTCTATCGAGACCTTGAGGAGCATCCTCCTTTCCGGGTTCATGGTTGTTTCCCAGAGCTGTTCCGGGTTCATCTCCCCGAGCCCCTTATACCTCTGGATGTATACCCCCTCCTTACCCGTTGAGATTACGAAGTTGTAAAGCTCATCTACAGTCTGGAAGCGCTTTTCGGCTTTACCCTTGAGAACAGCATAGGGTGGTTCACCGAGCCTTTCCCTTATCTCCCTCTTAAGCCCTCTTCCCCTCTTGAAGAGGTCGGATGAGAGGAGCTTCTCATCCACGACAACCGGTTTTTTGAGGTAGGTGTTTATGGGTATGTTGAAGATGACCTTGAAGCTACAGTGCTCCGCATCATCAACAACCTCATACTCTATGCTTCTCATCGACTCCGGAAGGTTATCCCTCACCTTTTCGGCAAGCCTTTCAGCCTCCAGCCTCTCGTAGAGGCTGTCTGCACTGACGTTCGCCCTTAGAATGGCGTTTATGAGGTCCCTGTTCCTCCTCTTTGAGAGGATGGATATTACCTCGTTTAGCTTCCTTATCCTTTCAAGGACCTCCTCCGCATCCTCCCTCGAGAGCGGCCTGCCCCCGCTTCCGAGAACCTTCAGCGAATCGAGTGCAAACTCCGATATAGCCCTTTCAAGCTCGGCTTCACTCCTCACGTACATCTGCTTCTTACCCTTCTTCACCCTGTAAAGGGGAGGTTGAGCTATGTAGAGGTGTCCCCTCTCTATGATCTCGGGAAACTGCCTGAAGAAGAAGGTCAGAAGGAGCGTTCTTATGTGTGCACCGTCAACGTCGGCATCCGTCATTATGATGATCTTGTTGTACCTCAGCTTCGATATGTCAAAGTTTGAACCAATTCCTGTCCCGAGCGCTGTTATCATCGTTTTAATCTCATCGTTGGAGAGGACCTTTTCAATCCTTGCCTTCTCAACGTTTATTATCTTACCCTTGAGGGGGAGAATTGCCTGATACCTCCTGTCCCTCCCCTGCTTTGCACTTCCACCTGCCGAATCCCCCTCAACGAGGAACAGCTCAGCCTTCTCGGGGTCCCTTTCTGAGCAGTCTGCAAGCTTCCCGGGAAGTGAAAACTCCTCAAGCACCCCCTTCCTCCTCGTCATCTCCCTTGCCCTCTTCGCCGCCTCCCTTGCCCTCGCGGCGGTTATGACCTTTTCGGCAATCCTCCTGCCTATATCGGGCCTCTCGGCAAGGAACTGGGAGAGCTTCTCGTAAACGATGGACGCAACGGCAGGCCTTACCTCGGAGTTCCCGAGCTTCGACTTCGTCTGCCCTTCAAACTGGGGGTTCGGAACCTTAACGGAGATTACGGATGTAAGCCCTTCCCTGACATCCTCCCCCGTTACGGATATCTTTGCGTTCTTCGGGATGAGGTTGTTCTCGTCTATGAACTTGGTTATTGCCCTTGTCAGGGCTGCCCTGAAGCCCGAAACGTGGGTTCCTCCTTCTCTTGTATTGATGTTGTTGACAAAGCTGAAAACCTGCTCCGAGTAAGTGCTGTTGTACTGAACTGCAACCTCAACGACTATCCCGTCCTTCTCCCCTTCAATGTATATGGGATCCGGAAAGAGAGGGTCTTTATTCCTGTTGAGCTTCTTCACAAACTCAACTATCCCCCCTTCGTAGAGGAAGGTCTCCTCAACGGGAGGCTCCCTCCTCTCATCCCTCAGGGTTATCTTCAGCCCCTTGTTGAGGAAAGCCAGCTCCCTCAACCTGTTTGAAAGTATGTCCCAGCTAAAATCCGTTGTTTCAAATATCTCAGGGTCAGGCTTGAACGTTATTACCGTCCCCCTCTTACCGCTTGTGCCTATGCAGTCAAAAGCCGTTACAGGTTTTCCCCTCTCGTAGGTCTGCTTGAAAACCTTTCCGCCCCTGTGAACCTCAAGCCTGAGCCACTCCGAAAGGGCGTTGACAACGGATATCCCAACTCCGTGAAGTCCCCCGGAGTACTTGTAGGCTTTCTTCTCAAACTTTCCCCCAGCGTGGAGGACTGTCATCACTATCTCCGCTGCCGGCTTCCCGTACTCGGGGTGAACGTCAACGGGTATTCCCCTTCCGTTATCCTCAACGGTTATGGAGCCATCCTCGTTTACTGTCACCTTTATCTCTGTGCAGTAGCCGGCAAGAGCCTCATCAACGCTGTTGTCAACAACCTCAAACACTAAATGGTGAAGTCCGTACGAACCTGTATCACCTATGTACATTCCGGGCCTTTTCCTGACGGCTTCAAGCCCCTCAAGAACCTTTATCGACGTTGCCGTGTAATCCTCTCTCTTCAACCTACCTCCTTAAAGAGCCCTCAGCTCCTTGAGAATTTCGAACTGCCTCCTCATAATATAGTCGGCTAAAAGCTCCTCCGCACGGGAAGTTTCAATGAACTCAATGCCTACCCTGAAGCGACCATCCTCACTGATGACGTACCTTACCTCCCCCTCAAGCCCTACCTCCTTCCCATCAACCTCAAAGGAGACTTTCACCCTCTCACCTGCACCGATGAGCGGCTCTGCGAAAAACCTTACTCCGACACCCCCTATGGATAGGTCAGCCATCTCCCCTTCCGCATCTCCGACGACAACCCTCACAACGCTTGAAGGCTCAACCCTTACAAACCTCCTCCTCTCCTGCGGAATCTCTGTAAACCTGAACCCTTTCAGAAAAGCACTGTCCTCCTCAAAGTTCACCTCCTCCAGCGTTGCCATAACCGGCTTCGGGGCGCTTGGAACCTTGAGGAAAAGGCTGCCCCCCTCATAGATAATCCCCCTCGAACACCCCTTAACGTCAATTCTGACCCTGCCTCCAGCCACTCCTTTGACGTTAACCTTGCACGTTACGGGAATCTGCTTGAAGAAGGAGAGGAGCTTCAGAGTTTTAAGTTTTCTTATCAGGTGAAGGATTATCTCCTCCTGCTCCCTCTCCCTCTCATTCTTTAGCTCCTTTACCTCCCTTCTGAGGGAGTTAACGTAGTCAAGGTAAGCTCTCTCAATCGTTGACAGGTACTCATCTATGAGGGATATAAACGTCTTCAACCTGTCGATATCCTCGTCTCTCTCGATGAGGTAATCAACAAAATCCTTTGCCATTATCAGAAACGCCTTTGAGAACACCGGTTTTATATCTATCTCGTTCTCGGCGACCTTCAGGGCAAACCTGTAAAGCTCCTCCGTAGGGTCTCCCTTGAACGTGAACAGGGTCCTGTAAACCTTAACCCCGATCGTCCTCAAAGCCGACCTTGACAGGGAGATACCTTCGGACGTCTCCATGTGCGCCGCAAAGCTTTCGGTGAAGCTCTCCTCATACCTGTCAAAGAACTCCCTGTCGCCTTTCAGCCTTTCCATGAGGGATTTAATCATGGTTTGACCTTCTACTTCTTTGCATATCTTTGATTCATACCGTCTCAACCTCTTCGAGAATACGTTTCTTTTTCAAGAAGCCTCTTCATCTTTAACCTTTACGGAGCTCTTACAACGCTTTCAAGGATTTCGATGCCAAGGTCTATCTCCTCCTTCGTGATTGTAAGGGGAGGAACAAACCTCAAAACGTTTCCCGCCGTGCAGTTTACAACAAGCCCCTTCTCAAGGGCTCTCTTTACGATCTCGCTGCAGCTACCCCTGCAGACAAGCCCCAGCATCAGCCCCCTTCCCCTTACCTCCTTAAAGGTTTCCGGGAACTCAGCCATGAGGTTCTCAAGCTTCCCTTTCAGGTACCTTCCCTTCTCCTCAACGCTGCTCAGGAAACTCCCATCGGAGACTATCCTCATAACCTCAATCCCCGCCCTCGTCGAGAGGGGATTCCCTCCAAACGTTGATGCGTGAAGCCCCGGCTTCAAAACTGTGGAGAACCTCTCCCCTGTCACGATTGCCCCTATGGGAACGCCGTTTGAGAGAGCCTTCGCAAGGGTCATGACATCCGGCTCAACGCCGTATCCCTGATAGGCAAAGAGCTTTCCGGTCCTCCCGATGCCCGTCTGAACCTCATCAAATATGAGAACGGCATCTACCTCATCCGCTATCCTCCTCAACCCTTTGAGGAAATCTGCCTCTGCCGGAACAACTCCCCCTTCACCCTGAATCGGTTCAACGATTATCCCCGCCGTCCTTTCCGAGACAACCCTCTCAACGGAGGCTATATCGTTGAACTCTGCAAACTTCACCCCCTCAAGCATCGGACCAAACCCTTCACTGTACTTCCCCTGCCCGGTGATGGATACCGCTGCCATCGTCCTCCCGTGAAAGGAACCCCTGAATGCAACTATCTCATACTTCTCATCAGACCTTTCAGTTCCGTACCTCCTTGCAAGCTTTATCGCCCCTTCGTTCGCCTCCGCCCCGCTATTGCAGAAGAAAACCTTATCACCGAACGAGTTCTCACATATGAGCCTTGCAAGCTCTGCCTGATTCTCTATGTAGAAGTAGTTTGACACGTGGAGGAGCTTCCTCGACTGGTCGCAGATGGCTTCAGATACGGCGGGGTGGCAGTGTCCAAGGTTGCACACAGCTATCCCTGCAAGCATGTCCAGATATCTCTTTCCGCTCTCATCGTAGAGCCAGCACCCCTCCCCCTTTACAAAGCTCACGGGGAACCTGTTGTAGGTTTTCATCACAAACGTTTCGGTCTTCTCAAACGTGTTCAAAGCTCCTCCTTCAACCTCTCAATCACCGGCTTGAGAATGCTGTACTTGGTCTTAAGGCTTGCCCTGTTCACTATGAGCCTTGCGGTGGACTCAAGTATCGTGTCAACCTCCCTCAGCCCGTTTGCCCTCAAGGTTGAACCGGTCTGGACAAGGTCAATTATCCTGTCGGAAAGCCCAACGAGAGGAGCAAGCTCAACGGAACCGTAAAGGGTTATTATCTCGGGGTGTATTCCCATGCCCCTGAAGTAGCTGTCCGTTATCCTGGGGTACTTCGTTGCAACCCTTATGAAGGATAGCCTCTCAAGGTCGTACGGTTCGCTTATGTCTTCAGGTTCTGCAACCGAAAGCCTGCACCTTCCAAACTTCAGGTCAAGGGGTTCGTAAAGCTCGTACCCCTTCTCCTCAATGACATCCTTTCCGGCAATGCCCATGTCCGCCGAGCCGTAGTGAACGTATGTCGGCACGTCCATCGGCTTGACAAGGATAAACCGGAAGTTCTCAAACGTGAATATGAGCTTCCTCGTTTCCCTTAGCGTTTCCGACGCATCTATGCCTGCGGACTTCAGAAGCTCAACGGACTCCTTCAGCAGCCTCCCTTTCGGAAGGGCGAACGTTATATCAGTATAGGAGCTCACTCCTCTCTCTCCTTATATCCGCTCCGAGTTTTGACAGCTTCTCCTCCAGCCTCTCATATCCCCTGTCAAGGTGGTATATCCTGTAAACCTCTGTCGTGTTCTCGGCGGCAAGCCCCGCTATCACAAGGGATGCACTTGCCCTGAGGTCTGTCGCCATCACCTTAGCCCCTACAAGCCTGTCAACCCCCTTCACAAAGGCGGAGTTCCCCTCAACCTTTATGTTCGCTCCGAGCCTCTGGAGCTCAAGGGCATGCATAAACCTGTTCTCAAAAACGGTCTCCTTAATTATAGATGTTCCATCTGCAAGGCACATTGCAGCCATGAACTGTGCCTGCATGTCCGTGGGGAATCCCGGGTACACCTGCGTTATGATGTCGGAGGAGGTAAGCCTTCCCCCTTTCCTGACAAAAGCCCTGTCCCCCTCAACTTTTATCTCCATTCCCGTCTCGATGAACTTGTCGATTACGCTCTCCATAATTGCTGAGGGGAAGTTCTCAATGACTACCTCACCCCCCGCCGTTGCAACGGCAGCTATGAGCGTTCCTGCCTCTATCCTGTCGGGCATAACCCTGTGCCTTATGGGACCTACAGAACCTGTTCCCGTTATCTCGATGGTGTCGGAACCTTCCCCCTCTATCTCGGCTCCTGCCGATTTCAGGGCAGAGATGAGGTCTGAGATTTCAGGTTCCCTTGCCGCGTTCCTTATGACGGTCTTCCCCTTTGCAAGCACGGCTGCCATTATGAGGTTCTCCGTTCCCCCAACTGTCGGAAAGTCAAGGTATATCTCTGCTCCCCTCAGCCCCCCTTCAGCCTCAGCGATAACGTAACCGTGCTCAATCCTTATATCAGCTCCCATCATTGAAAGCCCCTTCAGGTGGAGGTCAATGGGCCTTGCACCTATGGCGCATCCCCCAGGAAGGGATACCTTTGCTCTCCTGTACCTTGAAAGGAGAGGACCGAGACAGAGGATTGAGGCTCTCATCGTCTTCACAAGCTCGTACTCAGCCTCGGGCTTGATTTCCCCCGACTTCCACAGCTTCAGCCTCTTACCCTCCCGAACGCCCTCAATCCCCATCCCCTTCAGAAGTCTCAGTGCAGTAGCCGTATCCGTGAGGTCTGGCACGTTCTCGATAACGCTCTCACCGTCTGAGAGGATCGCTGAGAAGATTATGGGAAGGCTTGAGTTCTTTGAACCAGAAACCGAGACCTTCCCCCTTAACGGTCTTCCCCCTTTAATCACGAACTTTTCCATCAGCTCTCCTTAAAACCCATAGCAACCCTTTCAATCCCGCTTAAATCCTTGAAAATCTTTATCCCTGAAAAACCAGCCTTCTTGAGTATCTCAACCACCCTGCCGGACTGCCCTATGCCGAACTCAAGGCTTATGAAACCGCCCCTTCTCAGTTTCCTGTAAGCCTGAAAGGAGAGCCTCTCTATCAGCTCAAGCCCGGTTCTCCCTCCAAACAGGGCAGGGTGAGGCTCATACTTTACGACATTTTCCTCAACCTTTCTATCTCCAAGGGGTATGTAGGGAGGGTTTGAAACAACAACGTCCATTTCCCCCTTTACGCCCTCAAGGAGGTCGCTCTTTATGAAATCAACCCTGCATCCAAGCTCCTCAGCGTTCTCCCTTGCAACCTCAAGGCTGACGTCGGAGATGTCCGTTCCTATAAACCTCGCACCCTCCACATCAACGTTCCTGCAGATAGAGATAACGATACAGCCGCTGCCGGTTCCAACATCAACCAATGTAAGGCTTTCCCTGTACCTCCTGCCTATCTCGTCCACCGTTTTCTCAACGAGTATCTCCGTTTCAGGCCTCGGTATAAGCACCCCCTTCCTGACCTTGAACCTCAAACCGTAGAAGTCCTTGTACCCAACTATGTAAGCAACAGGTTCCCCCTTTGCCCTCCTGCTAATCAACCTCCTGTACCTTTCAACCTCCTCCTCTGTGAGGGGCCTGTCATAGTTCGTGTAAACCTTAACCCTGTTGTCCCACCCGAGGGCATGGCACATGAGGATTTCCGCGTCAAGCCTCGGTGTCTTTATCCCCCTCTCCGAGAGGATTTCAGATGCCCTTCTGACGAGGGACAGAACGGTCCACTTCATGGTTAAATTATAAGTTATAATCCCCCTGGAGGCGATTTGAGGCACGTAAGGAGAGTTATCTTCCTTGATGAGGTTAACTCAACCAACGACTACCTTAAAAGGGTTCCCTTGGAGCACGGGCTCTGCGTCGTTGCAGAAAGTCAGACGAGGGGAAGGGGAAGGAGGGGGAAATCGTGGTTGTCGATAAGGGGAAAGGGGCTTTACCTCTCCATCCTCCTGAAAAAGCCTCCCCTCAGGAACCTCGGAACCCTTAGCCTCTCCCTCGGCGTTGCAGTTGTGAGGGCTCTGAATGAGCTAAAGAACATCTTCTACCTTAAGTGGCCCAACGACATCTACGCCAACGGGAAGAAGGTTGCAGGCATACTTCCGGAAGTTCAGAGGGACAGGGTTGTGGCAGGAATCGGGGTAAACCTCTACCACACCGTTGAGGAGCTCTCGGGCATAGACCAGCCATCAACATCGCTCCTCATTGAGGGGATAAACGTTGAAAGGATGGACTTGATCAGAAGGCTTACAGGTTCACTTGACCTTTACATCGACAGGGTTTTCAAGGGAAGGTTTGAGGTTGATGAGTATGAGAGGCTCTGCCCCATGATCGGTAAGGATGTCGTCGTCAGGGAGGGGAACGGAGATTATACGGGGGTATGTCTTGGCGTGGACTCAGAAGGGTGCCTTATAGTTGACACCGGCTCATCGGTAAAGAGGCTTTTCTCATCCGAGGTGAGCGTAAGGGTGTATAATAGGGCATCCAGATAGCGGTGGGGAGTTTATGAAGAGCTTAAAGTTCAGGATAGCTGTAGTCCTTATAGCGCTTTTTGGTTCGCTCTACGCGCTTTTCACAAAGCCCGTTAACTTCGGGCTTGACCTTCAGGGAGGAACGCACCTCGTCCTTCAGGTTGACATAGAGAAGGCGCTTCAGGATGAGGCATCCTCCCTCATGAGGGACATCAGGAACAGCCTGCTCGATAAGGGAGTACAGGTTCTCAGTATTGAGAGAAAGGGAAAGGACGTATACGTAAAGCTCCTTGACCCCGAGGATGTCCGGAAGGCTGTAAAGCTCATTGAGGATGATTTCAAGCAGTTCAACGTTAAGGTTTCCGGCACAGATATATCCCTCTCCTTCAAGAGGAAGTTCATCGCAGATGAGGTTGACAGGCTTGCCGAACAGGCACTTGAGACGATAAGGAACAGGGTTGATGAGCTTGGGGTTGCCGAACCTGTTATCGTGAGGAACGGGAAGGACAGGATAATCGTTGAGCTTCCCGGCGTCAAAGACCCTGACAGGGCAAAGAAGATAATCGGAAGGGTTGCAAAGCTTGAGTTCATGGAGGTTGTTGACGTTGCAAACTCCAAGGATGAGCTCATCCAGAAGCAGGGCGGGAAAATCCCCGAGGACTGCAAGGTTCTGGTTCAGGACCTGAAGAACAAAGAGGGAAAGGTTGTTGGCCACAGGTACTACCTCGTTAAGAAGGAGCCAATCCTTACAGGGGCTTACCTGAAGAATGCATACCCGAGCACGGATGAGTACGGCATGCCGGCTGTCAGCTTTGAGCTTAACGGTGAGGGAGCAAGGATTTTCTCGGATTACTCGGGAAAGCACGTGGGAACAAGGCTTGCGATAGTCCTTGACGATAAGGTTCAGTCTGCTCCGGTTATCAGGTCAAGGATTGGAGCGAGGGGACAGATAACGGGACAGTTCACCTATCAGGAGGCAAAGGACCTGTCCATCGTTCTCAGGGCTGGAGCCCTTCCCGCTCCCGTCAGGTTCATAGAGGAGACAACGGTCGGTCCGTCGCTCGGGAAGGAATCGGTTGAAAGGGGAGTGAAGTCGGGCATTGCCGGGCTTATCCTTGTCATGCTCTTCATGATCGTCTACTACAGGTTCTCGGGCTTCATAGCCGACCTTGCCCTCGGGATGAACGTTATACTGCTATGGGCTGCCCTCGGAACGTTGGGGGCAACGTTAACGCTCCCGGGAATCGCCGGGTACATACTGACGATAGGCATGGCCGTTGACGCCAACGTCATAATCTTTGAGAGGATAAGGGAGGAGCTGAGAAAGGGGAGGATGCTCCTGTCGGCGGTTGAGGCCGGTTTCTCAACCGCATGGGGAACGATCGTTGACGCCAACGTGACGACGATTGCAGCCGCAGCCGTCCTCTTTCAGTTCGGAACGGGTCCCATCAAGGGGTTTGCCGTTACCCTTTCGCTCGGCATCCTGTCAAGCATGTTTACAGCGGTGTTCGTTACAAAGGTCATCCTTGACGTTATCGTAAACTACAGGCAGAAACTGTTCAGCATCTGAGGGGTTTGATGAAGGGGTTTAACTTTATAGGAAGAAGGTACATAGCCTACGCCTTCTCGCTTCTCCTCATTCTGGGCTCGTGGGGTTACGGGCTGGTGAAGGGTCCAAAGTTCGGTATAGACTTCACAGGCGGTGTTCTCGTTCAGGCAAAGTTCTCAACAAAGGTAAACACAGACCTTATCAGGAAAGCCTTTAAGGGAAAGGTCGAGGGCGTCTCCGTCCAGAACATGCAGTCCGAAGATGAGTTCCTCATTAAAGCCCCGGTCAAGGGAGACCCTAACAGCGTCGTCTCAGCCCTTAAAAGGACGCTCGTTGAGAAGTTCAGGGACAGGGTTGAGATAAGAAGGGTTGAGATGATTGGTCCCACAATTGGGAAGGAGCTGAAAAGGAAGGGGATACTTGCAGTCTTTTACGCCCTCATTGCCATTCTCATCTACGTAGCCTGGAGGTTTGAGCTCATATTTGCCGTTACGTCCGTCGTTGCGCTTTTTCACGATGCCCTGATAACCATCGGGATGATGATGGTAACGGGAAGGGAGTTCAGCCTCCCTGTGATAGCGGCAATCCTGACCGTCATAGGTTACTCAATAAACGATACCATCGTTGTTTTTGACAGGATAAGGGAGAACATGAGGGTTCTCCTTGGGAGGAAGCCCTTCCCCGATATAGCGAACGAGAGCATTAACCAGACGCTCTCAAGGACGGTAATCACATCTCTGACAACCTTCTTCGTCGTTCTCTGCCTCTTCCTCTTCGGGGGAGGTGTTATCAACGATTTCTCGTTTGCCCTCCTCGTCGGGATCGCCATCGGGACCTACTCCTCGATATTCATTGCAAGCTCCCTTGCAGTTGACTGGTATAGAGTGAAAAAGAGGAAATGAAGGTAATCCACAGGTATATCTTGACCGAGACCTTAAAGGTATTCACCATCACACTTGCGGCTTTCATCTTCATCCTCCTGCTCGATAGAGCCTCAATAATTGCACAGACCGTTTTGGGTCAGGGCATCCCGCTCTCCGAATTTCTCAAGCTGCTGATAAAGGTAATCCCTTCTTTCCTCGGCATTACCATCCCCATGTCGCTGACGTTTTCGGTAATCATCGTTCTCTTCAGGCTCTCAAACAGCAACGAGATAGTTGCCCTGAAGGCGTGCGGGGTTAACCTCAAGGAGCTTTACAGGCCGATACTCTACCTCACGGCTATCCTCACAGCTTTCACGTTTTACTCGCTCATGTTCCTCATGCCGGAGAGCAACGTTTCACTTAAAAAGCAGATAACCGACATAGTCAAGAGGAAGATTACGCTTAACGTCAGCTCTGAGAGCTTCATAACGAACTT
>CAZIVU010000011.1:0-14815 GCA_964542865.1 uncultured bacterium
CAGCAATGTTCTGTTGAAGTTTAATTCGAAATACTATATGTAGTTTTGTATTTCTAAATTCATATTCCACAGATTTAATGCTTCCTATAGCAAATTTCCCCTATTGCAAAATTTTTACACTAAGAATTTTCAAGTTGCTTAGGAAATCTAAATGCTTAGAACCTCTATCTTTCAAATCCACTAACTCAAAATCTAAATATATAAATACATCACTTTTTAGCTTTTCTATACTTGAATCGGTTTCCTCTAACACACTTTTAATTCCCAATTTCAAATCAGTTAAGCGAAACCTGGCTTCCATGGTTTATTTCCTCCGGCATAAACGTTCCGCTCTCCCTCACTTTCAGAATGGTAAGGGCGTGTTCCTTCCTGATTACCATAGACCCTCCACAGTTCGTAATGTTTACATTTTACAGAATAATAACCTTGAAAACGGGGGGATGAGGAATTATTTTTATACTAAAATCAAGTTAGGAGGTGCTAACATGGAGTTGAGGAGAAAGTTTAAGTGCCTTGACTGCGGATATGAGTTTGAAGAACCGTTCGGGAAACCCCGCTGGATGGTAAAGTGTCCCAAGTGCGGAAGCTCAAACGTTGTAAGAGTTGATGTTCCCGCCGGGTTTGGAAGAGGGGCCGGTCGCGGAAGGGGATGGTTTGGAAGGGGTAGAGGAAGGGGTTGGTGCTGGCGTTGAACTAAAGGGAGGAGGGAGTTTCAACGCTGACCCTTGATACGCCGTTTTCCTTAGTGACTTTCCATACCTCATCGCCGGCAACCTCAAGCTCCGGGTCGTGGGTTACGATTATCATCTGAGGTATCTTCCCCTTGAGCTTCATCAGGAGGTTTGCAAGCTCCTGCTTCCTCTCGGTATCGAGGTGGATTGTCGGTTCATCGAGCATGAGGAGGTCGAGGGTTGACATAAACTTCCTTGCCATTGCAAACCTCAGGGATAGTGCAAAGGCAACCTTCTGTCCGCCGGATAGCTGGTCGAGTGTCATCTTTCCCTGACCGGGAATCCCAAACTCAACGGTCAGGTCCTCGGTGATGTTGAGGTCTCCAAAGTCAAAGTTAAACTCCTCAAAGAAGGACCTGCAGAAGTGGGCAATCTCCGGAAGCAGTATCTCCCTTAGCTTTGAAGCAAAGCCCCTGTGGGGATGAAAACCTTCCTCCAGCAACCTCACCGTATCGTAAACAAGCTTTAACCTTTTCAGCTCCTCCCCTTTCCTTGAAAGCTCTTCCATCTCCCTTTCGGCCTCACCTATCTGGAGGTCTATCTGCTTCAGCTTACCTGAAAGCTCAAGGAGTTCCTCCCTTCTGCTCTTCTCCTCAAGCTCAACCTTTTCGAAAAGCCTCTTCAGGCTGATGTGCTTTTCCCTGTCGTAGGAGAGCTCCTCTATTCCCTCTTTAAGGTTTGAGACTTGAGCCTCAAGGGATGTGATCTCCGCTCTCTTCCTCTCAAGGGATGAGGTCAAGCTATTAAGTTCCATGAGCTGGCCCGTTATCCTGCTCAGCTTCCTCTCCACCTCCTCAAGCTCGGATATCTTCCCCTCAACCTCCCTCAGGGTCGAAACGTCAAGCTTTGCCCCGTCCCTTAGATGCCTTACCCTGTCCATAGTCTCCACTTCTGCCCTGTCAAGCTCTTCTCTCTCCCTGAGAAGCTTTTCAAGGGGTGTTTCTTCAAGCTCGCGGAGGATCTTCCTCTCAGACTCGTTCAGGGTTTCAAGCATCGAGCCAACCTTTAAAAGTTCCCCCTCAAGTGAGGAGACCTCCCTTTCAAGGGAGGAGAGTTCATCCCTCTTCAGTGCAAACGTATCAGGGTCAAACCCGAGCTTTTGAATGTCATCCTCAATCTTCTTTACCCTCAACTCGTGCTCCTCAATCTCCCTTTTGAGCCTGTCAGCCTCGACAAGGTCAAGCTTTGCCCTTTCAACCCTTTCATCGAGATCCTTTAACCTTCCCTCAACCCTTGAAAGTTCCTCTATCAGCTGACCCATTTCAGACTTTGCAGCTTCAATCCTTGAGGCTGTCTCACCGACAAGGTGGCTCCTCCTCTCCTCGGTCAAGGAAGAGCCGCAGAGGGGACAGGAACCTGCGGCTGAACGGAGCTTTTCAAGTCTCTCCTCCTGCTCCTCAACCGTCGCCTTCAGCTCGGAAACTCTGTCCCTTAACTTCTGAGCTTTCAGGTTCAGCTCCTCCCTTTCCCGAATAAGGGATTTGAGGTCATCAACCCTCAAAGCCGAGAGCCTCCTCCTTCTCCTCTCAACCTCATTCTTTTCACTTTTAAGGGAAACGCTCAACCCTTCAAAGGAGAGGTAAACCCTCTCAAGCTTTTCAATATCCTCTCTCCTCTTTTTAAGCACTTCAGCTCTGGATTTCAGGGACATTTCAAGCCTTTTCCTCTCTCCCTCAAGCTCCCCTATTCGCTTCCTCAAATCGGAGAGCTCCCCTTTCATCTTCTTTAAACGGTCAATCCTCTCGTTAACAAGCAACCTGCTCCTCCTTATCTCCCCAACCTTCAGGAGGAGCTCCCTTATCAGCTTTAAGTCGGGAAGCGGCTTGACTTCCCCCTTCAAACGGGGAACAGACCTTCTGAGGCTTTCAAGCTCCGTGCGCCTCCTCTCTAAAGACTCCACCTCCTCCCTCAGAGACCTCAGCCTGTCCTCGAAGATTTTCAGCTTTTCAGATAGCTCACCGAACCTTCTCTCCCTCCTTTCAAAATCCTCAAGGAGTTTCCTGTTGTCCTCAAGGAGCCTGCCGGTAGACTCAAGTTCCCTCTTCAGCTCACCGATCCTCCTCAGCGTCCTCTCCCTCTCACCGGTTAACCTCTCCAACCTCTCCCTTACAGAGTTGATCCCCTCAACGGAGCCCTCAAGGTGGGTCAGTAAAAGCTCAACCTCCCTCCTGAAATTCCTGATGATTTCCGACTTCTCGGCAATAACGTCAAACCCCATAAGCCTGTTAAGTATCTCCCTCCTCTCCTTCGGTTCACCTTCAAGGAATGAGACGAGCTCCCCCTGAGGGACGTAGGTGGTGCTCCTGAAGATGTTCATATCGAGCCTCAGGTCCTCAACGATTGCCCTGTTTACGTTTGTCACCCCCATGGCTTCTTTCCTGCCGTTGCACATGAGCTCTGCATAGGACTTTCCCCTGAAGCTGAGCTGCCTCCTTATCAGGTACTCCTTCCCGCCGTGGATGAAACCTAGCTCAACCTCAAGGCTGTTCCTTCCCCTGTTAATGAGCTTGCTGACGTTTCTCTTCCCCACTATTACGTCAACCCCGAAGAGAGCGTAGAATATCCCCCTCAGGATGCTCGTTTTACCCGAAGCGTTGTTCCCGACAATTACTATTGACCTGTCTCCGAAGGAGAGCTCCGTTTGGGAGTGGGAGAGAAAACCCTTAAGGCTTAGTGTCCTGAGTCTTATCATCTAAGTGATTTCCTCTTTCTCCTCAGGGGAAATCTCCTCAATCCCCTTGAGAACAGAGGCTTTCCCCTCACCCTCCCTGAATATAACGGTAAAGCAGAAGACGGCAAAGGTGACGACCAGCATCCATGAGGAGATCATGAAGAGGAGGGAGCTTCCCTTCATCTCTTACCCCTTGAGGATATGTACACCATAAATGTAAGAATGAGGAGGATAAAGACAAGAACTCCCCTCGCTATCCATACCTGAATGTCCCTCTGCGACAGGATGGAGGGGAGGATGGAGATTGTCCACGAGAGGACAATTATTGATAGGACGATGGGCGTTACGTACTTCATTATGTAGTAGAACACCCCCGGAACCCTGAAGAGACCGCTCCTGTTAATCTCCTCCCATGCCCTCTCACCGCCAAACATCCAGAAGAATATGACAACCTCGATGAGCGCAAAGAGGACGACGAAAAACGTTCCTGCCCAGAAGTCCATCTCATCAAGCGCCTTGGGAAAGAAGATGGGAATCTGGGCAACTATGAACATGAAGATGACCGTCGATATCACCGATACCTTTCTGCTGAGGCCAAACTCATCCTCAAGGAAGGCAATTATGGGAACGGTAATTGCAACCGAAGAGGTTGCACCTGCAAAGAAGAGGAGGGAAAACCATATAAAGCCGAAGAAGTCACCCCCGGGAACCGTTGAGAAGATGGCAGGAAGGCTGATGAACGCCAAGTTAAAAGCCCCGCTGTTCGCGATGGACTCGGCATTGGCAACGCCAAAGAAGGCAACGGCTGCCGGTATTGCTATGGAACCTCCGAGTATAACCTCGGCAATCTCGTTGAGGGACGCTGCAGCAAGACCTGAGGCAACGATATCCTCGTCCTTTCTTATGTAGGATGCGTAGGTTATTATGGCTCCAAATCCGAGGCTGAGCGTGAAGAACACCTGACCGGCGGCGGCAAGCCACACCTTTGGACTTGAAAGCTTTGAGAAATCCGGATGCCAGAGGAAATCAAGACCCTGAACGGCTGTCCCGTTGGGGGTTTCTATGAGAATGACCTTAACGGCAAGGACAACGGCAAGGAGGAAGAGCAGGGGCATGGCAAGCCTCGCAAACTTCTCTATCCCTCCGCTTATCCCCCTGTAGAGAATGTAAGCGTTGATCAGAACGGTCAGGAGGAAGAAGGCGTAAGCTGAAAACGACGGCCTTGTGTAGGATGAGAGGAATGAAGCGAAGGGCTTGAGAAACTCATCCCTCGTCAGGTTCGGGTCAGGATGGGGCAGCAAGCCGAGAAGGGAGTTGAGTGCATAGCCAAGCGTCCAGGATTCGATGTATATGTAGTAGCAGAGGACAACAAAAGGAACGAAAAGCCCCAACACCCCTATGTACTTCGATACAGGGTTTCTCCAGAGGATATTGAAGATTGCCGGCGTGGTTCCGTGCTTCTTAGCACCCCCGAACCTTCCTATAGCCCACTCTGTCCACATCAGGGGAATGGCTATAATCAACATCGATACCATGTAGGGAATCATGAACGTGCCGCCGCCGTTCTGAGCTGCCTGGGTCGGAAACCTGAGGAAGTTTCCAAGGCCAATTGCGTTTCCCGCCATTGCGAGGATCAAGCCCAGCTTGGTGCTCCACTGCTCCCTCACCTGTGGCATCGATATCTCCCGTTTCATAAAATTGTTCAGGCAGTTATTTTATAAACTGAAGGAGGATTTTTGAAGTACATATTCGGTCCCGTTTTCTCAAGGAGGCTTGGCCACTCGCTCGGGGTTGACCTTGTTCCTTACAAGGTCTGCAGCATGGACTGTCTCTACTGCGAGGTTGGAAAGACAACGCTCAAAACCCTGACCCGTTCAGAGTACGTTCCCATAGGGAAGGTTAAGTGGGAGCTTGAGAAGATCTTCTCAACGGAGCCGGAAATTGACTTCGTAACGTTTTCAGGATACGGAGAGCCGACCCTCTTCTCAAGGATCGGAGAGTTGGTTGACTTCATCAGGGAGAACTCCAGCTACCCCACCGCACTCCTCACAAACTCAACCCTCCTTTACAGGGATGATGTCATAGAGGACGTTGAACGCATAGACGTTTTCCTCCCATCCCTCGATGCCGCAACGGATTCAACTATGAGGAAGCTCAACAGGCCATCAAGAGGCGTAAGCGTAAGGAAAATTGTGGATGGGATTAGAAAGCTCAGGGAAAGGGTTGATGGGAAGGTATGGTTGGAAACGCTGTTCGTTAAGGGGATAAACGATGGCGAGGAGGAAGTTCTGAGGATGGGAGAGGTTATCCACAGCATCGAACCTGACGAGTGGCAGATAAACACCGTTGCCCGTCCCCCGGCATACAACGTCGAAGGACTTAGCATGGAAGAGCTCGAAAGGATTGCAGACCTTGTCGGATTTGAGAGGACAAGGATAGTTGCAAGGTCCTCCTCTAAAAGGGTAAAGGTTCCCGTTGATGACCTGAAAAGGGAGGTCTACACGCTTGTCGTGAGGAGGCCCTGCTCTGAGGACGAGATTGCTTCAGCCCTTGGCATACTAAAAGAGGAGCTTGATGAGGTCCTGAAGCTCCTCAAGTCTGAAGGGAGGGTAAGGGAAATCATGTTCGGGGACGTTAAGTACATAAAGGGAGTAAAGCTAAAATAATGAAAACCGTAAGGCTTATCATCCTCCTGCTCCTTCTAAGCGCCAACCTCTCATCAGCCTTTGAGATCAGGAGCAGGGTCAGGAGCAGGCTGGTGGACGAGGTTGAAGCCCAGAAAGACGTTGTGTGCCGTGTTGAGAACTGCACAAACAGCACGTACCTCTTCCTCAAGTACCTCGGGTTAAAACCGTCCATCTCCGACGGAACAATTTACGTAAACGGCTACTCAACAATAGAGAGGGTTGAGTTTGAAGGGCTTCCATCCTCATTCAGGAAGGAATACGTAAGCTCGATAAGGAGGTTCCTGCTGAAGAGGAGGTTCTCCGAATCCGTTATAAGAAGCACGAGGTACATAGTTGAGTTCAGGCTGAAGAGCATGGGCTACAGGGAAGCTCGCGTTGAAACGCAGGTCAGCAAGTCTGTTTCCGGTTACTCGGTAAAGTTTACCGTCGACAGGGGACCCCTGTACGTCCTGAGAAACCTGTCCGTGAGCTGTTCAAGGGATGAGGTCTGCAGGTATGTAAGGGAACACGTGTCGCTGAAAAGGGAGGAGAGCATCGATGCCGGAAAGCTGAAGGACGAGCTTGACAGGATAAGGGACCACTTCGTTGAAGAGGGCTTCTTCAACATGGATATAACCTTTGAGGTTGTCCCCATCAAGGAGGAGAGGGAAAGGTTTGGGGCTTTCCTGAAGAAGCTAAGGCTTACAAACGTTAAACCCGTTAACCTTATCATAAAGGTAAAGGAAGGGAAACACTACACGGTTGAATTCAGGGGAGTCAGGAGGAGCAAGGAGCTTTTCAAGCTTCTGACGTTCAAATCGGCAAGGGCAATAGATGAGTTTGAGATGGAGAACTCAAGGAGGGCAGTTGAGGAGTTCTTCAAGGATAGAGGTTATCCGGATGTTAAGGTTCTTACCTCAATGGAAGAGGTAGAACCCGGAGAGGTAAAGGTAATCTTCAACGTTAAAAGGGGGAAGCTCCTCAAGGTCAGATCTGTATCAGCAAACGTGAAGCTGAGCAAGGAGGAGAGGAAAATCGCCAGCGAGATGGAAAACAGGAGCTTTTCCCTATCAAAGCTGAAGCGGCTCATCTCATCGATAAGGGACAGGCTTAAAGATGAAGGCTACGCCGATGCTGAAGTTGACTACAGCTTCCAGAACGGAACCTTGAGAATTGAGGTTAACAGGGGAAGGAGATATCTCATTAGGAAAGCTGAGTTTATAGGCGATACGGAAAATTGCTCAAAGACTGTGGAAATCCCAGAAGTTTACAGCAGGAAGAACATTAAGGCAGTAAAGAGCAGCATTATCGGATGCTACAGGAACAGGGGATATGTTGATGCAAAGGTCAAAGTTGAGGAGGATTTTAAGCCTTCCGGCAACAAAGTGGACGTGTTCTGCAGGTTCAGGGTAGAGAAGGGAAGGATGTGCAGGTTCGGTTACGTTCTCATCGATGGCTTGAAGAGAACAAGGATTTCGATGATTAAAAGCTTAATAGTGATAAAGCCCCTTTCCCCCTACTCGGAAGATCTCATAAGCAGGCAGTACAGCATACTCTCAAACTCACAGCTCTTCTCATCGGTGAACATAAAGGAGTTCAGAACGGGAAACCTGATAAACGTTCTCATCCGCCTGACCGAGGGCTCAAAGCTCCACGTGAAGGGATTTGCAGGCTACGGAACGGACTCCGGGTACGTTATCAACGGCTTTGCAGGTAGCTACTCCCCGTTCGGGTTCGGCTTGAAGTTCTCCCTATTCGGAAACTACAGGAGAAAAAAGGGATACGATGCCGTTTTCAAGGTTTCAAAGCCGGGATTTTTGAGCTTCAAGAACGAGCTCAGCTACAGCATCGTTAAGAAGGAGCAGATATTTGAAAGCTTCAAGGCTGACAGGACGCTGTCGAGGGTAAACCTGAAGAGGGAGTCAAGGGAAAACGTCTTCGTGAACCTTGGACTTGAGGTATCGAGGGAGAGGATAAGGGATACCTCAATCAATGAGAGGAAGCACTACCTGAAGAGGGAGGTTTACGCGGACTTAACTTACGACATGAGGGATAGCCGGTCAAACCCGAAAAACGGGTATATGGTTTACGTTAAGGGAGCATACGCCGGGAGGTTGCTTGGGGGAAACACGGACTACTACCTTGTTGAGACAAGGCTGAGCGCGGTTAAGACGGTTCTCAAGAGGTTAACGCTTGCCGGAAGAGTTGGATTCGGGGCAATTGAGCCTTTCACCAACAGGGAGATACCGCTTCAGGACAGGTTCTTTCTCGGAGGGGCTGAGAGCGTAAGGGGATATAAGTTCGGAACGATATCACCAACAGACGGGAGCGGAAACTTCATTGGAGGGAACTGCTACGGTCTTATCAATGCAGAGATGAGGTTGACCGTAAGGAAAAACCTTCAGGTAGCGCTGTTCTACGACTCCGGGGAGGTGTTCAGGAAAGCCTCGGACTTCAGGGTTAACCTATCAAACTGGCACTCATCCGTCGGGTTCGGGTTCAGGTACATCACGCCGGTCGGCCCGCTGAGGCTGGACTACGGGTACAAGCTGAAGAGCGTTCCCGGACAGGGGAGGGGAAGGGTTCACATCTCATTCGGCTTTCCCTTCTAAGATTGCAGCTATCACACCGTCAACGGTAAACTCTTCTGGAAGCTTCCAGATACAAAACCCTCTCTCCTCTATGGCTTTTGAGGTTACGTTCCCGATCGGAACAATCCTTGAGCTTTTCAGAACCTCCCTCCCCGGGTCTCCAGACAGCTCCAAAAAAGCCCTGAACGTTGATGGGCTTGTAAAGACCAGGAATTCAAAGCCCCTCTCAATCTCGGAGAGAAGCTCACCCCTTGCTGAAGCGTTAAAGACCGTTTCATAAACAACGGCTTCCTCTACCACGGCACCCCTTTCAAGGAGGAAATTCCTGACGACATCCCTTGAAACCTTTGGCCTGACTATGAGGAACCTTCTCCCCTCAAGCTCCATCCCGTTCAGGAGACCTACTATACCCTCGCCGCTGAACGTATCCGGAACTAAAGGGGATATCCCGAAGCTCTTCATGGAGGATGCCGTCGATGAGCCAACTGCTATGAAGTTAACCCTTTTCAGGAAGGCTTCCGGTAGCTTCGGGAGGAAGTGTTTCACACCGTTCCTGCTCGATACGATTACAAAATCGGGGGAAAACTCAACAACCTTCCCGGCATCGAACTCTACGGGGACGGTCTTTATAAGCTCAATACAGACCGGGCTGAAGCCAGCTTCCCTTAACCTTTCCTCCTGATTCTCGTTAATCCTTCGTGGGAAGAAGACCCTTACTGACATCTTCTCAGCTCTTCAAGAACCCTTTCTCCTCCTGCCGACAGCAGCCTTTCAGCGATGCCCCTTCCTATCCCCTCGGGGTCTTTAAGCTCAAAGATCCCCTCCTCCCTGTAGAAGAACCTGCCCTCCACGTCCGATATGAAAGCCCTGACGTGAACCCTGTCCTTCAGGAGCTCGGCATAGCACCCCAAGGGAACCTGACATCCCCCCTCAACGGTCTTCAGGAAACTCCTCTCAACCTTTGCAGCAAACTCGGAATCCCTTGAGTTTACAGCCTTCCTTAGAATCTCCCTTATCTCATTATCACCAGCCCTTCCCTCTATACCGAGTATTCCCTGAGAGACCGATGGGATCATAACGCTCGGGGAGATCAGCTCATCTATCTCATCATCAAGGGATAGCCTCTTCACGCCTGCCGCCGCAAGGATTACCGCATCATACCTGCCCTCTTTGAGCTTCCTTATCCTCGTGTCAACGTTTCCCCTCAGATCTTCAACCCTCAGATCGGGCCTCAAAATCTTTAGCTGCGCTTTCCTCCTGAGGGAGCTTGTCCCCACAGTTGCACCCTCCGGAAGGCTCTCAAGCCTGTACCTCCCGAGGGATAGCAGCGCATCCCGAGGGTCCTCCCTCTCGGAGTAGGCAATAAGCTCAAGCCCTTCGGGAAGAAGGCTCGGAACATCCTTAAGGCTATGCACTGCTATGTCAACCTCCCCCCTTAGCATGGCTTCCTCTATCTCCTTCGTGAAGAGCCCCTTATCCCCGATCTTCGCAAGGGGGGAGTCAAGAACCTTATCCCCTTTTGTCACGATCTTCACAAGCTCCACTTTCACATCAGGAAAGAGCCTCTCAATCTGCTCCTTTACCCACTCAGACTGCCAGAGGGCAAGCTTGCTTTTCCTCGTTCCTATCCTTATCCTCACCTTTTACTCCTTTCCAAGTCCAAAGATTTCCTTGAATACCTGAATGTAATTCCTCTCCTCATGGGCTTTCTCCTTCACAGCCGTTATGGGAACGTGAAGGATTTTGTTTATGATAATCCTCACCATGTTCTCAACCTCCTCCCTCTGCCTGTCGGAAAGGTCAAGCCTCCCCAACCTCTTCGATATCTCCTCCCTCCTTATCTGTTCAGCCTTCTCCCTCAGCTGAGCTATAAGGGGAGCAAGCTCCAGCTCCCTCATCCACTTCAGGAACCTTTCAACGTAAACGTCAATTATCCTTTCAGCCTCAACAGCCGCCCTCTTCCTCTCCTCAATGTTTGCCTGAACGACGTTGTTGAGGTCGTCGATATCGTAGAGGTAAACGTTCTCAATCTCAGCCACTTCGGGGTCTATATCCCTTGGAACGGCTATATCTATGAGGAATGTCGGTTTCTTCCTCCTGGAGATGGCATCCCTGACATCATCATACCTCAGGACGTAGCCCTTCGCTCCGGTTGAGCTTATGACGATATCTGCCATCGTCAGAACAGACTTCAAACTGCTGAGGGGGAAAGCCTTTCCACCGAACTCCGATGCGAGCTCCTCTGCCCTGCTCAGGGTCCTGTTAACGACAAAGACGCCGGAAACACCGTTAGAGATCAGGTGCTTCACTGCAAGCTCGGCCATCTCGCCGGCTCCGATAATGGCAACGCTCTTGCCGCTTAACTGCCCGAAGATTTTCCTCGCAAGTTCAACGGCAGCAAAGCTTATCGAGACAGCATTCCTCGATATGCCCGTTTCGCTCCTTACCCTCTTTGAAACCTTAAGGGCAGTCTCGCACAGCCTGTTGAGAACTGCGCCGGAAGTTCCAAACTCCTTTGAAGCGTAAAAGGCATCTTTAAACTGACCGACAATCTGTGGCTCCCCAACAATCATGGAGTCAAGGCTCGCTGCAACCCTGAAAGAGTGCCTTATGGCATCCCTGTTCTCAAGCTTGTAGAAGAAGTTAGATACCTCTTCAAGGCTTGCACCCTTTGCCTCCGTGAGGAAACCTATAACCTCCTGAAATGGGGTCTCGTCCCGGGATACGAAGTAGATCTCAACCCTGTTGCACGTTGAGAGTATCATGCACTCCTCAATGCTGCTTCTCGAGCTCAGGGAGAGGAGGGATTTGCCGAGTTCATCCCCCTTGAAGGAGAACTTCTCCCTTATGCTTACCGGAGCTGTCTTGTGGCTCAAGCCAAGAACGTAAACTCCTGCATTCCCCATCCTCACCTCTCAAAATGAATGAAGGTCCTTTGAAAGGAGATTTACCCCTACAAAGTCAAACGTTAAAAGCGCAATTCCCAAAAGGGAAAGGTAGCAAATCCTCTTCCCCTTCCACTTTCCGGTCACGTAAAGGTGAAGTATCGAAGCGTAGATAAACCAGGATATGAGGGTTGCGACCTGTTTCGGGTGCCATGCCCAGTAGGTACCGAAAAGCTTCTGGGACCACACTGCTCCGGCAAACATTGAGAGCGTTATGAAGGTAAATCCTATGGATATCGTCCTGTAGACTATGCTTTCCATGAGGGGAAGCGATGGAACCCTGTGGTAGAAGACGGATACCTTCCTCCTCTTAAGCTGGCGGTCAAATATGAGGTATATGACAGAGACCAGAGCTGAGAAGGCAAAGGAGGCATATGCCATGAAGGCTGAAAGGATATGGATAGTTCCTGCAAGTCCCACGGGGAAAGAAGTCTTCGGGATACCGGACGAGAGAAGGGCTATCCCCATGAAGAGAGCTGCCCACGGCATCATAAATGGACCGATTATAGAGAGCCTGTGCCTTGAGGTAAAGTAGAGAAAAACGGTTACAACGCATATTGCCAGAAGTGAAAACGCTCCTCTAACGGTAAAGAGAACGGAGGAACCCCTGTCGGAAACCGTCAAAAGGATAAAGAGAAGGTTCACAAGAAAGCCCACTCTTGCCGAATAGAGACCGACCCTGCTTACCTTATCACTTCCCCTTACGAGGAGAAAGAGGTAGTGAAGCGTAGATATGGAGTAGAGGAGGAAAGATGTGGCAGCGAGACTGCCTGTAATCGTTATCAGGTTCACTTTCATCGGAGGCATTATACAAATTTAAGCTTTTCCCTTCCATAAGTAGGGTAGAAACTTGACAGCAGCTTAACGAGCCGTTCAGCCTCAATCTGGCCGGGGGCAACGGGTTCCCCGAAAAACGTATAGGTGAGGAGGGAGCCAAATGTAAAGCCGGCAACCCTTGAGATCTTTCCTGCTTCCCCCATAAGCATGAAAACCTTTGGGAAATCGATGCTTGAAAAACTGCACATAGCCCGAGAAACCTCTCTATTTGAAGATGCGGTAAAAGCAAACTTCATGATATCGGCACCGATAGACCTCATCTCCTCAGAGATTCTCACAATCTCCTCATCATCAGGTGTGGCTTTAAAATCGTGGTATGAAACTATAACCTTCTTTCCAAGGAGCTTTGAGAGGGAGATTGCCCTTTTCCTTATCTTCCCTGCCCTCAGCTCAATATCAACCGCGGCAACGCACGGGTGTTTCACGAGCTCGGCAATCAGGGACAGCCTCCCCTCCTCATCCCCCTCAAACTTTCCCCCTTCCCATACAGGCCTTACGGTTAGTATTGCAGGGAAGCCGAAATCCCCGATCATATCAAGCAGGCTAACGGCACTCTCAAGGTTAAGGCTTCGGATAAGGTCAACCCTTGCCTCAACGATATCTATCTTCAGCTCCCTTGCCCTGAAGAGGTTATCCTTCACATCCTCGCCGGAAACGGCAAGGACAACTCTCGGGATGGAGCCAAGCTCAACCGTTCCTAAAAGCATACCTCACCTGTGCCTGTAGGTTATGACCTCAACATCCTGAAGAGTAATTAATCCTTCGTCAACTACGGAGTCAAGGAAACTGAGGAAATCCCTTATCTTCTCCTCCCTGTCGATAATCTCTATAACAACCGGAAGCTCCTGCCTGAGTCTCCAGAGGTTGAACGACCTGAACTCGGAATGGCTTCCGACTCCGGCTATCCCCTTGAAAACCGTTGCTCCAGCTAAGTTAAACTCCTTAACGGACTTCAGTATGAATTCCCAGAGCGGCTCTCCCCTGTACTTGTCCTGATTATCGATGAATATCCTTAAAAGCTTCCTCTTGCCTGCAACTCCCTTCATCAGTACTCTCTCGTAACCCTGAGGACCTCCTCCGGTGTGGTAACCCCCTCCGCAATCTTTATCTTGCCAAGCTCCCTTAAGGTCCTCATCCCCTGAGATATTGCAAGCCTCCTTATCTCCTCGCTGTTTTTCCCCTTCAGGATAGCATCCCTTAGCTGCGGCGTTATCTCCATAACCTCGTAAAGCCCCACCCTTCCCTTGTATCCCGAATAGTTACAGTACTCACAACCTTTCCCTTTGTAAGTCTTGAGCAATTTTGCCTCCTCCTCCGAGAAGCCAACGTCCTTGAGTACCTCAGCGGGATACTTATACTCCTCTTTGCAGTGGGGACATATGGTCCTTGCAAGCCTCTGGGCGATAACGAGGAGAGTCGAGGAGGCAACAAGGAAAGGTTCAATACCCATATCCAAGAGCCTCGTAACTGTGCTTGGGGCATCATTTGTGTGGAGCGTTGAGAGGACGAGGTGACCTGTGAGCGCAGCCTCAATGGCTATCTCCGCCGTTTCCGCATCCCTTATCTCTCCGACCATGATTATGTCGGGGTCCTGCCTGAGGAAAGACCTCAAAACCCTTGCAAATGTGAGCCCGATCTCGGGTTTTACCTGAACCTGATTTATCCCGTAAAGGTTGTACTCAACTGGGTCTTCAACGGTCATTATGTTCACTTCAGGTGTGTTTATCGTCAGGAGGGATGAGTAGAGCGTCGTCGTCTTACCGGAACCCGTAGGTCCGGTTACAAGAACCATCCCGTATGGAGCCTTTATAGCCCTCATAAGCAGATCGTACTCTCTCTTTTCAAGGCCAAGCTTTGAGAGGTCAAGCTTGAGGCTTCCCTTGTCGAGAATCCTGAGAACGACCTTTTCACCGTATATCGTCGGCATGCTTGAAACCCTGAAGTCTATCTCTCTGTTCCTGTACTTTACCTTCATCCTTGCATCCTGAGGAAGCCTCTTCTCAGCAATGTCCATATTGCTGAGGACTTTGAGCCTTGCCGTTATCGCATCCTTCAGGTTCACAGAGTACTTTCCGACCACATGGAGAACTCCATCTATCCTATACCTAATCCTTACCTCGTTCTCGTAAGGTTCAACGTGAATGTCGCTTGCCCCCTTATTTAAAGCCTCAAGTATGAGAGCATTTACAAGCTTCACAATCGGCGCCTGCGAAGCAAGCTGCTTCAGGTTGTCGAGGGAAACAACAACCCCTTTCGTCGGAAGCTCGGGAATCTCCTCTTCGATAAGTTCCTCAGATTCAAGTTCGCTTCTTAGCTTCGAGAAGAAGTCCGCTTCAACCTTCCCGTAAACGCTCTCAAGCTTCTCCCTTATCCT
>CAZIVU010000012.1:0-14582 GCA_964542865.1 uncultured bacterium
TTCTGTTATAATAGCGAAAATTTCCGGAGGAAAGAGATGGCTTCAAAGAAGATAGTTGCTCCCCTTTCAGATGAATCCGTGATTGAGGAGCTGAGGGCGGGAGACCTTGTCCTCATATCTGGAGTTATCTACACGGCAAGGGATGCAGCTCACAAGAGGATTGTTGAAGCCCTTGACAGGGGGGAGGAACCTCCATTTCCCCTCAAGGGGCAGATAATATACTATGCGGGACCGGCACCTGCAAAGCCCGGAATGCCAATCGGTTCAGTCGGACCAACGACGAGCTACAGGATGGACCCTTACGCTCCCCGCCTTTTGGAGGAGGGGTTGAAGGGTATGATCGGCAAAGGGACGAGGAGTGATGCTGTAAAGGAAGCCATAAAGAGGTTTAAGGGTGTTTACTTTGGAGCAGTTGGGGGAGCTGCAGCCTACCTTGCAAGGTGCGTGAAGGCTGCAAGGGTGATAGCTTATGAGGACTTGGGACCCGAAGCGGTAAGGGAGTTAGTTGTTGAGGAATTCCCAGCCTTTGTCGTTAACGATATATACGGCAACGACCTTTACCACATGGGAAGGTGCAGGTACATAGAGAGCGAGTATCTGGACTTGTATAGTTGTTAAAATTTTGTAAAATCCCCTTAACAAATTCGTGAGAGGTTGAGGAGTGGGAGAGTACACGGTTCTTCTCATCTTCTTTGCAGTCGCGGTCGTCATCGCTTTTGCGGTTCCTAACCTTGCACTGATAACGAACAGGCTGGTAAGGATTGACAGGAGCAACAGCTCAAAGTTTGAGCCGTACGAGTGCGGGATACCCCAGATTAAGCCGCTGAGCAGGAAGTACTTCTCCATATTCTACATCCTTGCCCTCGTGTTCATACTGTTTGACCTTGAAACGGCTTTCCTCTTTCCCTGGGCATCAGCGTTCAGGGAGCTGGGAGTTTTAGGAGTTGTTGAGGCTTTCATATTCGTTGTGATTCTCCTTGTCGGTTTCATCTACGCCGTATATAAAGGAGCCCTGAAATGGGAGTAGATGGAGTTCTATTTGCGAAGCTTAACGACCTTATAAACTGGGGGAGGAAAAACGCCCTCTGGCCACTTGCGTTTGCAACGGCTTGCTGCGGTATTGAGATGATGGCAGCAGCCGCCTCAAGGTATGATTTTGACAGGTTCGGCGTCATCTTCAGGAACACGCCGAGGCAGTGTGACCTCCTTATAATGTGCGGGACAATAAGCAGGAAGATGGCGCCGATCATAAAGAGGCTCTGGGATCAGATGCCGGACCCAAAGTGGTCTATAGCTGTTGGAAGCTGTGCAATAAGCGGCAACATATTTCAAACCTACTCAACCCTCAGGGGTCTTGACTGCATAATCCCCGTTGACGTTTACATACCCGGGTGCGCTCCAAAGCCGGAAGCTTTCTACGAAGCCCTCATAATGCTGAAGGATAAGATTTCAAAGGAAAAGCCCATAATAGTTGGTGGTGAGTGATGCGCTACGTTGACGGTGAACTCCTTGAAAAGCTGAAGGAAAGGTTCGGTGAAGGCATAGAGAAGGTTGAAAGGTTCAGGGGTGAGGTTTCGATAACTGTTGGCAAGCCCATTCTGAAGGAGTTGATGGAGTTCCTGAAGTCCAGCCCGGACTTTGACATGGATATGCTCGTTGATGTGTGCGGGCTTGACTTCCCGGGGCATAACCCGAGAATTCAGGTTGTTTACCTTCTCCGCTCCCTCGGGAAGAAACACCACATCAGGGTTAAGTGCTGGGCTGATGGGGATGCGCTTCCCACAGTTTCAGACATCTGGAAAACGGCTGAGTGGACGGAGAGGGAAACCTACGAGATGTTAGGTGTTAGGTTTGAGGGAAGGGAGCTGAGGAAGCTCCTCCTCCCACAGAAGTACCCCCACTACCCGTTAAGGAAGGATTTTCCCCTTGAGGGTTATGAAGAACCCTGTGAGCTCTGGGATTGGGAGTAGTTATGGAGAATCAGAAGGTTGATTTGGTTCTTAACATGGGTCCGCAGCACCCATCAACGCACGGCGTTCTAAGGGTGATTGCACAGTTTAAGGGAGAGAAAGTCGTTGATGCCGACGCCGTTATCGGTTATGTCCACAGGGGCGTTGAAAAGCTTGCGGAACACAGGAACTACCTTCAGATACTCCCGGTATTTGACAGGGTTGACTACGTCTCGTCCAACTCAAACGAGCTTGGCTACGTCCTCGCCGTTGAAAAGCTTTTGGGAATAGAGGATGAGATCCCGGAGAGGGCGCAGTTCTTAAGGGTCATAATGGCCGAGCTTACCCGTATATCGTCCCACCTGATATGGCTTGGAACTCATGCCCTTGAGCTTGGAGCCATGAGCGTTTTCCTCTACGCCTTCAGGGAGAGGGAGAAGGTTCTTGACCTGTTTGAGGAGATTGCAGGAGGCAGGCTCCACACGGGCTATATGAGGATTGGTGGGGTAAGTGCCGATGCAACCGAAAGGTTCATCAGTGATTTGAGGGATTTTACGGAGTACTTCCCGAAGAAGGTTGATGAGTATGAGACCCTCCTCACCGGGAACAGGGTCTGGAAGTCAAGGACGATAGGCGTTGGTGTCATAGACAGGGAGACAGCGGTAAACTGGGGAATAACGGGACCGGCTTTGAGGGCTGCGGGTTCGGATTACGACGTCAGGAAGTACTTCCCCTACTGCGTTTATGACCGTATAGAGTTTGAAGTCCCGACGTATGAGAACGGTGATGTTTACGACAGGTACAGGGTGAGGATGTTTGAGATGAGGCAGTCCATCAGGATAATTGAGCAGTGCCTCAGCATGATGCCCGAGGGTCCTGTAAAGATGGATAACCCGTTTGTCGTCCTTCCTGAAAAGCAGAAGGTTTACAACACCATGCCGGGACTGATTCAGCACTTTGAGCTTGTTATACACGGGATAAAGCCTCCTAAGGGGGAGGTTTACGCCTGCGTTGAGGGTCCGAGAGGGGAGCTTGGCTACTACATCGTCAGCGATGGGACAGAAAAGCCATACAGGTTAAGGATAAGGCCCCCTTCATTCATAAACATCTCGATACTCCCGGAGCTTATCAAGGGACACTACCTCGCTGACATAATCTCGATAATCGGAAGTCTTGATCCGCTTATGGGAGAGGTCGATAGATGATAGAGAAGCTTAGGGAGGAGATTGAAAGCCTTAAAAGTAGCGGGAAATACCTGTCAGATGCATCCTACATACTTCCTGCACTCAGGAAGGCAGAGGAGATCGTCGGCTACTCCAACAGTGAGGTTATAAGGGTTATAGCTGAAGTCCTCGGAGTGAAGCCCATTGAGGTTGAGGAAGCTGCCCGGTTCTACACCATGTTCCACACGGAGCCGAGGGGAAAGCACGTTATAAGGGTTTGCACGAACCTGTCCTGCATGCTCAACGGAGGGGAGAGCGTCCTGAAAAAGGTGTGTGAGCTTTTGAACGTGAACCCCGGTGAAACAACCCCTGATGGCCTCTTTACCGTTGAGGAGTTTGAGTGTATGGGGCTCTGCGACGGGGCGCCATCCATGACTGTGGATGATAGGAGGTTTGAGAGGGTCCGTCTTGAGGAGATTCCCGACATTCTCAGGGAGTTTGGATGGAAAGGATAATCTTGAGGAACATCGATAAGGAGAACTCGGAAACGATCGATGTCTACATGAAGGGGGGAGGCTACTCCGCCCTAAAGAGGGCGCTTAAGCAGATGAGCCCGGAGGATGTTGTTGAGGAGATAAAGCAGAGCGGCCTCCGGGGAAGGGGAGGAGCCGGTTTCCCGACAGGGATGAAGTGGGAGTTTGCTGCCTCTGACCCGAAAGAGCCCAAGTTTATGGTCTGCAACGCTGATGAGGGTGAACCCTGCACATTTAAGGACAGGGTAATCATTGAGAAAGACCCCCACTCCATGATTGAGGGGATGGTTATAGGGGCTTACGCAACGGGGTGCAGGTACGGTTACATCTACATAAGGGGTGAATACCCGATAGGAAGGAGAATACTTGAGAGGGCAATCTCGGAGGCGTACGAGAAGGGTTTTTTGGGTGAGAACATACTCGGTTCAGGTTTCTCATTTGACCTTTACGTTCACAGCGGTGCAGGGGCTTACATCTGCGGTGAGGAAACGGCGCTGATAAACTCCTTAGAGGGGAAGAGGGGGGAGCCGAGGATAAAGCCACCTTTCCCCGTAAATGCGGGTTATCTCTGGAAACCGACCGTTGTGAACAACGTTGAGACCCTTGCCAACGTTCCACTCATAGTTGAGAGAGGAGCTGATTGGTACTCCTCGATAGGTTCTCCGGATTGCCCGGGTCCGAAGCTCTTCCCGGTCAGCGGGAAGGTTAAAAACCCGGGAGTTTACGAGCTTCCCATGGGAACAACGCTTGAGGAGATAATCTTTGAACACGCCGGAGGCATCGTTGAGGACAGGGAGCTGAAGCTCGTTTTTCCCGGCGGTGCCTCAAGCAGCTGCCTGACAGCCGATGAGATCGGCGTGAAGATGGACTTCCCGTCGCTCTCAGAGGCAGGGACGATGCTCGGTTCCGGAGCAGTGATGGTTCTTGATGAAACGGACTGCGCCGTTAAGGCGGCTTTGAGGCTCATCTCCTTCTTCAGGCACGAGTCCTGCGGGAAGTGTACTCCCTGCAGGGAGGGAACGGACTGGCTCTACAGGATGCTTTCAAGAGTTGAGAACGGACAGGGGGTAGTTGAGGATCTTGATACGGCTCTTGATGTGTGCGCAACGATGGAGAACTCGTTCTGCGGGCTCGGAATGGCAGCCCACAACCCGGTTGGCTCAACCATAAGGAAGTTCAGGGATGAGTACCTTGAGCATATAAGAAAGGGAAGATGTCCTTTCAGGGGTTAGTTTATGGAGAAGTTCACCATAACGATTGACGGAAAGGAATGTGAGGCAAAGCCCGGACAGACCGTCCTTCAGGTTGCTGAGGAGAACGGAATAGTTATCCCCGTTTTCTGCTACCACAGGGAGCTCAGGCCTGAGGGCGCATGCAGGGTCTGTCTTGTCGAGGTTGAGGGAGCGCCGAGGCTTGCAACTGCGTGCACGCTGAAGGCATCTCCCAACATGGCGGTAAAGACGGATACGGAAAGGGTGAAAAGGGCAAGGAGAAACGTTATAGAGCTTATACTGAACAACCATACCCTTGAGTGTCCGATATGCGACAGGTCTGGAGAGTGTCAGCTTCAGGATATTGCCTACCAGTATGGTCCAGAGGATTCAAGGTACAGGGAGCCGAGAAGGGAGAAGGACATAGTCATAAGGGGTCCCCTCATTGAGATAGACAACGACAGGTGCATCCTGTGCAGAAGGTGTGTCAGGATGTGCGGCGAGAACATGGGAAACCGCGTTTTGGGGATTCTCAAGAGGGGGTATCAGGCTTACATCTCCCCGTTTAACGGGGATTTCGTTGAGAGCGGCTGTGAACACTGCGGAAGCTGCGTTGATGTCTGCCCTGTAGGTTCGCTCCTCGATAGGGCTTTTAAGTACAGGGATAGAAGCTGGAGGATGGAGAAGGTATGGACAACCTGTAGTTTCTGCGGTTCAGGTTGCAGGGTTGAGGTTGACGTTTACAGAAACAGGATAAAGAGGGCTGTTGGAAGGATAGGTTCCAACGGTGGACACAACAGGGGGTATCTGTGCGTCAGGGGAAGGTGGGGATGGGATTCCATATACTCGGACAGGAGGCTGAGAAAGCCCCTCCTCAGGAAAGGCGGTGCTCTGGTTGAGGTCTCCTGGGACGAGGCTTACAGTGCCCTTGAGGAGATCGTCAGGGACTTCAGGGAGAGGGCAAACCTCTTCATCGGGAGTACCCTGACGAACGAGTCGCTTGACGCCATAAGCTCCATCTTCGGCACGGAGAACGCAACATCGGACAGCTTTGGCGTTCAGGAGGTTCTGAGGGGAATTGCCCAGATAGGTGGAAGCTACGCCTCCGACCCTGTGTCATCCGTCGGAGACTGTGAGGTTGTAGTTGTGGTCGGGGACTTCTTGGAGTTCTCAAACCCCGTGATATCAAACATTTTAAGGATTGGCGTTCTCCACGAAGGTAAGAGGCTTGTGAGGATAGGAACCACAACCTCAAAGCTTGATGCTGTATCCGTTCTTTCCGTGAGGAGCAGGGATAACCTTCTCCTTGATACCATCAAGCACGCAATACTCTACACGTTTGATTCCTCCTACAGGACGGATGATGAGAGGATAAACAGGTTCTGCAGAATCATATCCGGCAAAAAGGTTGCGTTCATTATAGGGGGAACGGCGCTTTACTCCCCCGATTCCTTCGCCATCGGTAAGGCGGTTGCCCTCCTCTCATCAAGGTTGAGCATGCCCGCAAAGGTTGTCGTTGTTCCTCCGAAGTCAAACTCACTTGGAGTTGTTGAAAGGTTCAACCTTAAGGGCGCTGAGGAGCTGGATGGAAGCTGTAACTTTATCTTTGAAACGTCGGTCCTCAGGGACTTCCCGGGAGCATCCCTGAAGGATGCCGAGAAAACCGTTGTGTTCTCTCCGTTCTACACGACCGATGTCTCATTTGCTGACCTTGCAATTCCGGTAGCCGCTCCCCTTGAAAGGGACGGAACCTTAACGGGAATAGACGGGGAAAGCAGGCTGAGGAAGGCTGTAAGTGGCGGTGTGCCGCCGTTGAGGGAGGTTCTTGAGAACCTCTCATCGAGGCTTGGGGTGAAGGTTGGAACCTCAAAGCTGCAGAGAGAGGTGGAAAGGGATACGGAGCTTCCACCCTCGGCGGTTGAAGAGTCCGAGCTTTACCTCTCCGTTGTCCTTTCAAGGACAGGGTTCTCCGATGTTAGCTACTACTCGGAAAACGTTGCAAAGGTTTCGGAGGATACGTGCCTCCTCCTCAGCCCTGACATTCTTGACACAAAGAGGATAGTTACACTGAGGACAAAGTCCGGAAGCCTTAACGTTTCGGCAGTTCCCGACAGGAACGTTGAGAAGTGGAAGGCTGTCCTGAAGGTTGAGAGAATAACGAGGGAGGTATCCGACATCCTTAAAGGGTTCTACCCGTACATGAACGGGATTCCCTGTTCCGTTGAGGTTTAGGAGGAGAGATGGTAAAGGTTGAGCTTGCAAAGGAGTTTCCCCTGTTCAAGGGGTTTACCGAGAAGGAGTTGAAGGAGCTTGCAGATTACCTTGACTATAAGGTTTTTCCCGAAGGTGAGGTTCTCTTTGAGGATGGCGACCCGGGAGACAGGATATTCTTCCTGGTAAGGGGAAGGGTTGCCCTCTACAAGGTTGACCCGTTCGGGCATGAGCTAAAGGTTGCTGTAAGCCCGGAAGGGACGCCCCTTGGGGAGCTTGCGTTCTTCAGCAGCGGGATACACTCGTCAAAGGGCGTTACGATGAAGGAGACCCACGTTCTTGTCCTTACGAGGGATGCCTATGAGCGGATGAAGAAGGAGGATCCCAACCTCTCCGTGAAGTTCCTTGAGGAGATGCTGAAGGTTATGGCTGCAAGGTTGAAGGATATGAGGCAGAAGTTCATAGATGCAACAAGCTTTATCTGGGGAGGACCTAAAAAGTGATTGAGAAGCTCCTTAGCCTTCTTTTCATCGTCCTGCTTATGCTCGTTGCGGTTCCGCCGATAACCCTCCTTGAGAGGAAGGTTTTAGGGCACATGCAGCAGAGGCTGGGTCCGATGGTTGTCGGTCCCCACGGACTGCTTCAGCCCCTTGCGGATGCCCTCAAGCTGATATTCAAGGAGGACATCGTTCCAAGGGGAGCTGACAGAATTCTGTTCATGGTCGCCCCGACGGTCGGCGTCTTTGCAGCTCTCATGGCGGCATCTGTCGTTCCTGTAGGTTTCATAAACGCCGTCAAGATGGACTCAGCACTCCTCTTCGTTCTTGCTGCAAGCTCGGTTTCGATCTACATGATTCTCCTTGCCGGCTACAGCTCCAACAACAAGTACTCCTTCCTCGGTGGGATGAGGGCGGCGGCTCAGGTTCTGGGGTTTGAGCTTCCCATGGGATTTGCGATACTCTCGATGGTTATAATGACCGGCTCATTCAACTTTCAGAGCATAGTCCAGTGGCAGCAGAGCCACGTTTGGGGAATTTTCGTTCAGCCTGTAGCGTTTGTCATTTTCCTCATCTGCATGGTTGCAGAGATTGGAAGGCCCCCGTTCGACATACCCGAGGGGGAGAGCGAGCTTGTTGGAGGTTTCCACACGGAGTACAGCGGCATGAGGTTTGCATCGTTCTTCTTTGCCGAGTACATAAACATAATCGTTCTCTCCCTTGTCGTTTCAATCCTTTTCTTCGGGGGATGGAGCGGGCCGTTCGCCGATAAGTTCCCCGTCTTAGGGGTTATCTATCACCTTGCCAAGGCTTCGTTCTTCATATTCCTCACGTTCTGGCTGAGAGCCACCTTCCCGAGGTACAGGTTCGACCAGCTCCTCTCACTGATGTGGAAGGTAATGCTTCCAGTTTCCATAGTTAACGTTTTCCTTGCAGCTTTGGAGGCTGTGGTAATCGGATAAAAGGTGCGGGGTAGTTGATGGAAGTGTTAAGGAAAGCAACGTTCATAGACCTTCTGAAGGGGATGAGGGTAACGCTCAGAACGATGTTCAGGCGTGCCGTGACCCTACAGTACCCCAAGCAGAAGGAGGAACCGAGGCAGAGGTTCAGGGGCGTCCATGCCCTCAAGCTGAACCCTGATGGAAGCTACAGGTGTGAGGCGTGTTATCTGTGTGCAACGATGTGCCCGAGCAACGTCATAGATATGGAGATGGATGAGTCCCCGAGCGGGGAGAAGGTTTTGGTTGACTACACGGTGGACCTGACAAGGTGCCTCTTCTGCGGGCTGTGCGTTGAGGCATGCCCGAGGGATGCCATTGTCCTTACGGATATCTACGAGTTTTCAAAGTACGTTAAGGGGTCTTTGATACTTCACAAGGAAGACCTCCTTGAGATTGGAAGGTACTACCAAAAGTGGGAAGAGAGGAGAAGATGACGTTCATCCTTTTCTGGACTTTCGGCTTCTTAACTTTACTGTTTGCGCTGATAAGCGTTCTCTCAAGGAACGTTGTGAGGGGAGGTATATCCCTTCTGCTCTCCTTTATAGCTCTGGCAGGTGTCTACTTCGTCCTCAGGGCTGAGTTCGTTGCGGTTATTCAGGTAATCGTTTACGGTGGGGCGATTTTAGTCCTCTACCTGTTCGCAATACTCATGCTTGACCTGAAGGAGATGGAGAGGGAAAAGCTCAAGGCTGGCTTTATCGCAACGGGGGCAATCCTCTCACTCTTCACAGTGCTTCTCGTAGCCGTTTTAGGTTCAAGGGGAATCTATGCGAAGGGAAAGCTCTCGGTCGTTGGAGCCAAGGTTATCGGAAAGCTTATGTTCTCAAAGTTCCTTCTGCCGTTTGAGGTTGTTTCCGTGCTTCTTCTCGTTGCAACAATAGGTGCAATCGCCATCGGAAGGAGGGAAAATTGATATCACCTGCTAACTTCTACATACTGGGTGCGATTCTCCTCTCAATAGGCGTGTTCGGTCTTATTGTGAGGAGGAACCTTATCTCCGTTTTCTTCTCACTTGAGATAATCCTGAACAGCGCAAACGTCGTTCTTGTCGGCTTCTCGCAGAGGATGGCAAACGTTGATGGGCAGGTTTTCGTTTTCTTCATCCTCGCCGTTGCCGCTGCTGAGGCAGCCGTCGGACTTGCAATAGTCGTCTCCCTTTTCAGGCTTAAGAGAAGCATAAACATTGATGAGTTCAGCAAGCTGAGGTGGTAGATGGGGTTAACTTTCTGGCTGGCAGTTGTTCCGTTTATAGGCTTTCTCATTAACGGCATACTGGGTTCTGCACTCAAGGTTGAGAGCATAAGGAGGAAGTCGGACTACATAGCCATCGTTTGCGTCGGCTTCTCGTTCATCGCCTCACTCGCCGTTCTCCACAGGGTTATGACACACGGAGCTTTCAAGGAGACGTGGTTCTCGTGGTTCTCATCGGGAGGGCTCGGCGTCAGCTTTGGCGGGTACGTGGACTCCCTGACCGCCATCATGCTCATAGTTGTAACAACCGTTTCGCTCCTCGTTCACATCTACTCGATAGGCTACATGCACGATGACCCCGGGTATGCAAGGTTCTTTGCCTACCTCGGGCTTTTCACCTTCTCAATGCTCACGCTCGTTTTCTCCCCCAACTTCCTCCAGCTCTTCTTCGGCTGGGAGGCTGTTGGCCTTTCATCCTACCTGCTCATAGGCTTCTGGTACAAGAAGGAGAGCGCTGCAAATGCGGCGATCAAGGCTTTTATAATGAACAGGGTCGGGGATTTCCTCTTCACCCTGGGGATAATCCTTATCTTCTGGAGCTTCAAAACGCTTGACTTTGATGCGGTCTTTTCGTCCGTTAACATAGCCAAAACGGGAACGCTCACGGCGATAGGTCTTCTCCTTTTGGGTGGAGCTGTGGGGAAATCTGCACAGTTTCCCCTCCACACGTGGCTTCCCGATGCTATGGAAGGTCCTACGCCGGTTTCCGCCCTCATACACGCTGCGACGATGGTTGCTGCTGGTGTCTTCATGGTTGCGAGGTGCTCCCCCATATACGATGCCGGGAACGCCCTTCAGGTTGTCGGTACGCTTGGAGTTATAACGGCTTTCGGCGCCGCAACGATTGGCCTTACCCAGTTTGACTTCAAGAGGGTTCTCGCCTACTCAACGCTCTCACAGCTCGGGTACATGTTCACAGCCCTCGGCGTTGGCGCCTACACGTTTGCCATGTTTCACCTCTTTACCCATGCATTCTTCAAAGCCCTTCTCTTCCTGGGTTCCGGGAGCGTTATCCACGCAACGGGGGAGTATGACATAAGGAGGATGGGAGGACTTGGAAAGCACATGAAAACAACGGCCATTACGTTCATAATAGCATCCCTCGCAATTGCGGGAATACCTCCGCTCTCCGGTTTCTTCAGCAAGGATGAGATAATGGGTGCCTGCTTCTCAAACGGGCACCTTGTCTTCTGGTTCCTCCTCCTCTCAGGTGCCTTCCTCACGGCTCTATACATGGGAAGGCTCGTTTTCCTCGTCTTCTTCGGGGAGGAGAGGTTCTCCGATGAGGTCAGGGAGCACCTCCATGAAAGTCCGAAAGTGATAACCGTTCCCCTCATTGTGCTTGCCGTTCTCTCAGCGCTTGCGGGTTTCCTCTACAGGTGGTTTGAGGAGTTCCTCGGAAGCTCCATACCCAACCACGTTCATGAGGTATCCCACGGAACGGAAATCGGGCTAATGGTGCTCTCCGTTGCCGTTGCACTCTCAGGAATTCTCATCTCAGCAGTCATCTACTACTGGAGGTATGTAAGTCCTGAGTCCATAACGTCAAAGCTCGGAATCCTCTACAGGACCGTTTACAGGAAGTACTACTTCGATGAGATCTACAGCTTCCTCTTTGTAAACGGCGCAGGATTTGGTGGAGGTGAACTGACGAGTGCAACGGACAGGAGCATCATTGACGGCATAGTCAACGGTGTAGCCTCCCTCTCTTTGAAGTGTGGAGATGTTTTGAGGAAGGTACAGACCGGCAGGGTTGCGCATTACGTAACCGGAATGTCGTTAGGGCTTGTTGCACTGATAATACTTATCTGGGTTTTATAGGAGTGGGATATGCTTAGCCTGATAACGTTCTTACCGCTGATAGGAGCGCTCCTTGTTCTCCTGTGCAGGAGCGATAACCGGATAAGGTGGATCGCCCTTCTCTTTACCGGGGCAGACCTTCTGCTTACCCTCTACCTTATGGCAAAGTTTGACCCCTCCGTTTCGTCGTTCCAGTTCGTTGAATCCCACGACTGGGTAAGGGATGTCTCCATAAAGTACAAGTTGGGTGTTGATGGCTTGAGCGTGGTTATGCTCTTTATGACAACGCTCATATCCTTCGTTTCCGTTCCCTCTGCATGGAAGTACATCGGTAAGAGGGTAAAGAGCTTTTACTTCTCCCTCCTTTTCCTCGAAACGGCGATGATAGGCGTTTTCCTCTCGCTTGACCTTGTCCTCTTCTACGTTTTCTGGGAGGCGATGCTCATACCCATGGCGATAATCATAGGCGTCTGGGGTGGTGAGAGGAGAATTTACTCCTCCCTCAAGTTCTTTATCTACACGTTTGCCGGAAGCATATTCCTCCTTGTCGGCATAGCCGTACTCTTCATGTACTACGGAAGCACAACCGGGAACTTCACGTTTGACATAGTCAGGCTCTCTCAAGCTCACATCCCCTTGGCACTTCAGAAGTGGCTGTTTATGGCGTTCTTCATAGCCTTTGCCGTTAAAGTTCCCGTGTGGCCCTTCCACACGTGGCTTCCCGATGCCCACGTTGAGGCTCCAACGCCGGGAAGCGTCATCCTTGCAGGCATCCTCCTCAAGATGGGAACTTACGGCTTCCTGAGGTTCTGCCTTCCCATGTTCCCACAGGCTTTCAAGCTTTACGCACCGTTCATATTTGCCCTCGGGATAATCTCAATCATCTATGCAGCTCTGGTAGCACTTGTCCAGAAGGACGTGAAGAGGATAGTTGCCTACAGCTCCGTGTCCCACATGGGTTTTGTGATGATAGGGATGTTCTCGTTGACCTATCAGGGGGTTCAGGGTGCCATCTTCCAGATGCTCAACCACGGGCTTGTAAGCGCAGCCCTCTTTATGGTTGTCGGCATGATTTACGAGAGGATACACTCAAGGCAGCTCAAGGACATGGGTGGAATTGCAACGGTTGCTCCAAAGCTCGGGTTCCTTGCAATGGTATTTACCATGGCTGCCGTCGGTCTTCCGGGAACGAGCAGCTTCGTCGGTGAGTTCCTGACGATTGTCGGAGGTTTCAGGGCATCCCACACGGTTGGGGCACTCATGACGCTGGGCGTCATATTCGGAGCTGCTTACATGCTCTACATGTACAGGAACGTGTTCTTCCTTAAGGAGAGGGTAAAGGAGTTCTTTGACCTTGACCTGAGGGAGTTTGCAACGCTATCCCTCCTTGCAATCATCGTTGCCGTTTTAGGTTTCAAGCCGGACATAATCATGAACTTTATGAACGCTACGGTCAGCAACCTCATATCAAACATTTAGGGAGTGGACATGGGGCTTAACATCGGCTTAACGTTGCCTGAGCTTTTCCTCACAGTATCGGTTATCCTCCTCATACTCGTTGACATATTCACACCGGAAAGGAGGAAGAACACCGTTTTCATGGTTCTTGCCTCCATATCCATAGCTGTTGCCGTTCTTCTCGTGGGAACAGAAGCATCAGTCAGGGCTCACACGGCGTTTGGCGGGGCTTTCAGGCTTGACTTCCTTGCGTCCGTGTCAAAGCTCCTCATTCTCATCTCCGCCCTCCTTTCGGTGCTCCTCAGCAGGAGCTACATCGGGAAGTTTGAGCTGAAGTTCAAGGCTGAGTACTACTACACAATCCTGATGGCATCCCTTGGGGGAATGCTGCTGGTGTCGGCAAACGAGCTTGCAACCCTCTTCGTCTCCCTTGAGGTCATGTCAATCTCGGTCTACATACTTACAGCTATATTCAAGGGTGATTACAGGGGAAGGGAGGCAGCTCTAAAGTACTTCATACTCGGTTCTCTCGGTTCCGGCTTCCTCGTTTTCGGACTTGCGGTTCTCTACGCGCTTTCCGGAACTACGAGCATACCTATCATACAGAAGCAGCTCATAGCGAACTTCTCCCCGGCAGTCCTCCTTGCAATGGCTATGGTCGGTGCAGGTTTCCTTTTCAAGGTGGGAATCGTTCCCTTCCACATGTGGGTTCCGGACGTTTACGAGGGGGCACCAACCCCTGTATCGGCTTTCATGTCATCCGCCGTTAAGGTCTCAGCCTTTGTTGCTTTCATGAGGCTCTTCTACCCGGCGTTTGCAAACTTCCTCTCCCACTGGGACGTTCCGTTTGAAATCTTTGCGGCAATCACGATGCTCGCAGGAAGCCTCATGGCTCTGAACCAGAGGAACATAAAGAGGATGCTTGCCTACTCAAGCATAACCCACTCGGGTATAATCCTTGCAGCCTTCCTGACGGCATCGGTGAGCGGGACGTTCAGCATCGTCTTCTACCTTTCGGTCTACATATTCATGAACGTTGCAGCCTTCGGCTTTGTATCCATCCTGACCGACAAGGGGTACATAGGCGAGAACGTTGAGGATTTAGGAGGCCTTTTCAAGAAAAATCCGCTGATTGCCGTCTTAGGGCTTATAATCTTCATGTCCCTTGCGGGGATTCCCCCGTTTGCCGGCTTCTTTGCAAAGTTCTACGTAATCCTTGCACTTGTAAGAGCCGACCACACCGTCCTTGCCGTAATTGCCGTCATCTCAAGCCTCATATCCCTCTACTTCTACCTGAAGCCAGCCGTCTACTCCTTCATGAAAGCAGAAAGCTCCCTTAAGGTTGAAGGGTTCTCCCTTGAGGATTTGGGCGTCCTTGTAGTCTCGTCGGCAGTCCTTATAATCTTCGGGGTGCTTCCATCGTTCCTCGTTAAGGTATCCGTTTACTCGGTGGCATCATTCTTCAGCGGTTAGCTGTAGATTTTTATGACGTTGTAGAGGGTATCCCT
>CAZIVU010000013.1:0-14498 GCA_964542865.1 uncultured bacterium
TAGGGGGTTGTCACTAATAATAATAGTTCTCATTAAGGAGTTGTCAAGGGGTTATGATAAAAAACTCAAATTTTCTTCAAAGCCTTGAGCCCTATATCCTTCCTGTAGTGCATACCCTCAAAGTGGATCCTCTCAACCGCCCTGTAAACGTTTTCCCTTGCGTCGGCGATATCCCTCCCCAGCGCGGTGACGTTGAGAACCCTCCCCCCGGCCGTTAAGAGCTTCCCGTCCTTCAGGGACGTTCCTGCGTGGAAGACGACAACATCATCTACCCTCTCGGCATCCTCGATGCCGGTTATAACCTTCCCCTTCTCATACCTTCCCGGATAGCCTCTGGAAGCGAGGACGACGCAGATTGAGGTTTCCGGCAGCCAGGAAACGGAGCCGTTCAGCCTCCCCTCAACCGCGCTCATGCACAGCTCAACGAGGCTCGACTCCATCCTTCTGAGGATAGCCTGAGCTTCGGGGTCGCCGAACCTGACGTTGAACTCAAGAACCTTCGGTCCATCCCCGGTTATCATGAGGCCGGCGTAGAGAACTCCCCTGAAAGGTGTTCCCATCCTCCTCATGCCATCTATCACAGGCTTTACTATCTTCTCCTGAATGTCAAGCTCAAGCTCCTTCGAGAGGAAGGGTGCAGGTGAGTATGCCCCCATTCCTCCCGTGTTCGGACCCCTGTCCCCATCGAATACGCGCTTGTGATCCTGAGACGTTGCAAGGGGGACAAAGCGCTCACCGTCCGTAATGACGAGGTAGGACGCTTCCTGCCCTTCAAGGAACTCCTCTACAACCACCCTTTTCCCTGCATCCCCGAAAGCCTTTTCGACCATAATCTTCCTTATAGCGGCTACCGCTTCCTCAACCGTTGAGGCGACGAAGACACCCTTCCCGGCGGCAAGCCCATCGGCTTTGACGACGATGGGGGCTCCTTTCCTCCTGACGTAGCTTTCAGCATCCTCAGGGCTTTCAAAGACTTCAAAGTCAGCCGTCGGAACGCCAAACTCCCTCATAACCTCCTTTGAGAACGCCTTACTTCCCTCGAGCTTTGCAGCCTCCTTTGACGGGCCGAACAGCTTTAACCCCCTCCTTGAGAACTCATCCCAGATGCCGGCAACGAGGGGTGCTTCAGGTCCCACTATTGTGAGGTCAACCTCGTTCTCCTCGGCTATTCGGGCAATCGAGGCGATATCGTCCGCCCTGACGTTAAAGCACTTCCCTATCCGGGAGATGCCGGGGTTTCCCGGGGCTGCAAGGACTTCATCTGCATCCGGCTTAACCTTCCACGCAAGTGCGTGCTCCCTTCCTCCGGAACCGACAATCAGAACCTTCATGCGCTTACTCCTCTATGTACTCCTGCGAAATTATAACAGTATCCCCTACCCTCTTCATAACTATCCTGTACCTCGGCTTCCTGTGAAATCCGCCGTAAACCCTCTTCACGTAGTTAACGGTCTCCCTGTAAGGGGGGATTGAGCCGTACCTGTCAACGGCATCAGGTCCGGCGTTGTAGGCTGCAAGTGCAAGCTTCCAGTTGCCGTACTTCCTGTAGAGCCTCTTCAGGTATGCTGCGCCAGCCCTGAGGTTCTCATCGATGTCAAATGGGTCTGTGACGCCGAACCTCTTTGCCGTTTCCGGCATCAACTGGCAGAGCCCCTTTGCCCCCTTTGGGGAAACTGCCCTTGGGTTGAAGTTTGACTCAGCCCTTATCAGGTTGAGGAACAGCTTTTCGGGAATGCCGAACTTCCTTGCGTAGTAAGATGCCCTCCTCTTTATGTAGCCGAGCGATGAGGAGGGAGGGGATTTGTAGCGGCTCTCCCCGGAACCCTCGATGTGTATAACGCCATCCTTCTCGTACACCTTTATCCAGCCGAACGCACTGGTTGAGAGGAGGAGGCTAATCAAGAATGTACATAAGCCTGATATCCTCAACTCTTCCCTCCAGAACCTTTGCAAGGGAACCGAGAACGGAGTTTGCATCCTCACCAAGAAGCCTTTCTATGAAAGACCTCTTCCTCCTCACCCTGTAGAGCTTTGCCTTCGGAGATTTTGAGAGCTCCCTCGCAATCTCAACCGCCCTGTTGAGGTCGCCAAGCTCGTCAACAAGGCCGAGCTTTCTTGCAGCCCTCCCGGAGAAGATTCTCCCGTCCGCAAATCTCCTCACCCTCTCCTCGGGTATCCCCCTTCCCTCAGAAACCGCCCTTACAAACTGCTCATACGTGTCATCTATGAGGCTCTGGAGTATTGAGATATCTGAGGGGTCAACCTCTTTGAAGGGGTTCAGTATGTCCTTGTGCTTCCCGCTCTTGACGGTTATGACCTTCAGCCCCAGCCTGTCGGCAATCCTCTTGAAGTTGAACGCCTGAATGAGGACGCCGATGCTTCCGGTAATCGTTCCCGGGTCTGCAACTATCCTGGTCGCGGGGACTGAAACGTAGAGTCCCCCAGACGCTGCAACCGAACCCATAGAAACGACAACGGGCTTCTCCTTCTTAACCCTTTCAACCTCATCGTGTATCTCCTGACATGGAGCAACAACGCCTCCCGGCGAGTCAACCCTCAGAACTATCGCCTTGACGTCTTTGTCCTTTCTGAGCTTCTCAAGGGTTTCAACGTACCTTGACGAGTCCTTTATTACCCCCTTTACCTCAACGAGTGCTATCTTATCTCCGGGAATTACCTCTGCGCTTCTAAAGAACCCCCTTACCACCCCGACCGCTATCAGGATGAGGAAGATAGCTCCGAGGAGTGTAAGGAAAGATTTAAGCCTCTTCATCACCCTACCCTGAAGTGAAGTTTTAGAACTTTCGGGATAACCTCCTTCGGTATCCTCTCAATGAGGGGCTTTAAGTTTACGTTCCCCTTCGGGATCTCCAGTTTAAACCTCTCCTCAAGCTCCCTCATCCTCTTAATCCTCTCAGCCTTTGCAACTATGGACGCTGCCGCAACGGCAGGGTCTGCCTCAGCTTTCGGGATAACGGCCACCTCTACCTTATCCCCCAGGGCTTTCCTGAGCTTTCCCTCAAGGGTGCCGCTGAACCTGTCAACGATGACCTTTTCGGGCTTGAACCTTTTAACGGCTTTCTCAATCATCTGAAGGTATATGCTGTCGAGCATCCGGTTGAGGTTATTATACCTGCTGTAGAGCCTGTTGTACTCCTCGGGCATCAAAACCCTTACCGAGCCCTTAGCCACGCTCTTTACAGCATCGGAAAGCTCAAGGATTCTCCTCTCACTCAGCCTCTTGGAATCCTTTACCCCCATCCCTATCAGCTTCCTCATTGCCCTCTCATCGGCAAACACGCACGCTACGACAAGGGGTCCAAAGACCTCCCCTTTTCCCGCTTCATCGCAGCCGAGCCTGCTCTCGGTGCCGGAGCTCTTCAGGGTGATCTCACCTATCAGCTCTTTAAGTTCGGAGCAGTTCTTCCCGGAGAACGTGATAGAGCCTGTGCTGTAGATATCAACTACACAGTCCCCTTTCCTGAACCTGTGGACAACGTTCTCCGGTGGCTTTTCCTCCCTGCACCCTGCGCGCCTTAGAGCCTCTACAAACTCTTCAACCATTACCAGTTAAGCTCAAAGCCGATACCTGTTTCCGGACCATAGTAGCTATTATACCTTGTCTCAAGGTAGAACCTTCTCCTCAGGAACAGCTGGATGCCGGCGCTGTACTCCGGCCTCTGCCCCGTTGTCTGGTAACCCAACACCCTGAACCTCTTAGAGAGCCTCTTTGACACGGAGAGCTTGACAACCGTTTCCCCGTACTTTGTTATGTAAGGTTCAAGTGAAAAGGTCTCAAGCTTCAGACCCCTGGTAAATCCTTTCTCAAAGGGCTTGAGGAACGACGATGTTACGTAGTAGGCAACCTGAACGGCGGGGAATATCTCGCTGCTCCTCTCCATCTCCTCCGGCGTTGCTCCCGTAGTTATCAGGTTGAGTATCTGCTCCCTCGTCAGAGGGGGGTCGGAGGAGAGGTAGAGGCTCGGGGATGACATCTTCCCCCTTACGTTCATGTAGACGTAGTAGTCCGAAATCCTTGAGGAAGCTATGAGGTTAATGTTCCCTTTCAGCTGTGTCAGGTTCTCTATCGTGCCGGAGCCGTAGGATATGACAAACTTCTTCCCCATGTAGTTTATCCAGCCCGATGACACGTAGTAGTTCCCGGGGATTACTACTTTCCCTTTCAGGGTCTTGAGCTTCAGCTTCGGGAGAACCTCCATCGACCAGATGTCCGTCTTAACGATGAAGGGCTCTACGAAGTTGATGTTAACGTTGACGGAGATGGAAAGCTCCAGCGTCTTCCCTCTCCTCCTGAGGCTTATGAGCTTTGCCTTCGATACGTTCACATCACCCTGAAGCTCCCCGTTCCTGTAGAGCAGGTCCCCCGTAACGGTTGCCCTCCAGTAAGCCCTCTCGCCGACGGGGAAGTTCACGAGCGATATGAGGAATCCCCTATCCCCGTTTCCGGTGGCTACGAAGTTCCCGTCAGCTATGCTTCCCTCAACGAATAGGGAGCTTATCCCTTTCTCCGTTATCCTCGCATCCACCGTTCCGATTCTGAGGTTTCCGAGTGCGTAGGATACCCTGAGGGATAGGTTGCTGGCGTGGAGGAAAAGTCTGTATTGGAGCCTTTCCCTGTAGTTGAGTTTTCCGCTGAGGGAGAGCCACCCCTTAACGGAGACCGCATACCTCAACAGGCCAAACCTGTTAAGTATCCCCTTAAGGCCGAGGTGGGAGGAGATGCTGGCGGACAGAACTCCCCCTTTAAGGCTTATATCCTTGACGTCAAACCATCCATCTATGTAGGAGAGCTTGACGTTCGATATGGAGAGCTTTCCCCTGTCAAAGAAGAGGTACAAACCGGAAACGGAGTAAAGCCTGTAGAAACCGGATGGGTATACGGAGAAGACGGGGATGTTCAGGCTTCCCTTGAGGGTTTTGGCATCGAAATCCGTGATGGAGAGCTCGGGCAGTGCAAGGGATACTTTAACCCTGTTTCCCTTTAAGCTTAGCTCAATGTCCCTTACAAGCCCCGAGATGCCGATGCTCTTCCCGGAGAGGTTTACAAGCAGCTTTGACTTCCCCGAAATGGCGGTTATGCTTCCCCTCCCTTCAGGTTCAAGGATGTTTCCCCTGAAGGAGAAGGGAAGTTCTGCCGTGTAGGGTGAGGAGATGCTTCCCGACCCTGATAGCTCAACGGAAAAGGAGTCGAACTTCCCTCCCAAGCTCCCCTTTACGGAGAGTGAGGATGAGACCGGTCCGAAGCGCCTTGAGCCTGAGTAGCTGAATTCCCCTTTCAGGCTCCTGCTCCTCACATCGGTAAGGAGGGAAAGCCTTCCGCTCCCCTTCAGTTCCTTTAGCGAGAAACCGCTGCCATCAACTTTTAGAAGGTCTCTCCCGTAGGAGAGGGAAAACTTTCCCCCTTCAACCTTCAGGCTACCTGCTCGCGTTATGAGGTTACTGCCGGAAAGCCTGAAGTTGACTTCCCCTTCATACAGGATGTACCCGGAAACTCCCGAGACGTTGCCGCCTATCCTTCCGATGTCAAATGAGCCGCTGAAGTTCTCAACAGCCACGTTCACATTCAGGTTTTCCCTCCTCCTTTTGAGGTCGGGGATGGATACCGTTGCCCTTCCCGATATCCGTCCTTTGAGGTCTACGGGAACGTGAACCTTCAGCCCCTCGGCAACGTTCAGCACCTTCCCTGCATCAACGCCTGAAGCCTTGATCGAGAGCTCAAGGGAGAGCTTTGGCCTTATTGACAGGGTAAGTGATTCGAGCCTTACCTTTCCGTCCTCCGTGCTTCCCGTAAAGCGGAGGGTATAGTCCTCAAGCCTTGCCGTTGAGGTTGCCTCCCCCACCTTCTCCCCCTGAAAGGAGAAGTTCGGTGATGAGAAGCTGAAGTAGCCGCTCGGGTTCCTGAGCGGTCCCCACATCCTCCCCTCGCCGTCGGCTATGCCTCCAAGACCCGCCTTTTTGAGGAATGAGAGGGAGGAGACGTTGAAGCTCTCTGCCTTCAGGTATGAGACTACCCTGAAGGTGTCAAGCCTGATCCCCCCTTCCGAGCTGAAGCTTCCATCCTTCCCCTTCAGGGAGAGCTTGAAGAGGGCAAGCCTGTTTACCACAGCCCTCACCCTCAAGCTCCCGGCAGCCCTGTAGCCTTTAAAGTTGAAAGAATCCACGTGCGATTTAAGGTTGAGCCTCAGGGGTCTCCACCCTTTGAGCGATACCTCCGAGCTTCCCGTTATCACCATTTCTGGAATCCAGTTAACGTGCTTCCTTATCCCCCTTTCAACGATAAGCCTTTTGACGTCAAACGAAGAGAAACTTGCCCTTAACTTTCCGCTCCCGCTCCTTACGTTCAGGTCAACGCTTCCGCCGATCTGCCCGGGGCAGTAAGCTGAAAAGTCTGCCTTCAGCCGCTCAAGGTTGATAAGTTCCCCCTTTGTTGATAGGGATTTCAGTCTGTTTTCCCCGACCGTTAAGCCGTCTGCCGAAAAGCTGAAGCCCAGCGATGGCGACTTAAGGGAGCCGTAAACCTTAACCTCCCCGGAAGCGCTCCTGACCAACAGCCCTGGATGGTTTACCCTGAAGTCTTTGAGGTTTAACCTCCCATAAAGGTTTAGTGAGAACCTGTCGACACTTCCCTCAAGCCTCAGAAGGCTGTTCCCCCTCCTTATCGAGAGCTCTTCAAGGAAGAGCTTTCTCTTCACCCTTCCGGAGATGGTGATGGAGAACGGCTCCCCTTCAGCGTTCACCGGTCCCTCAACGGAGAACCTGTTCCCGGACTTTCTAATGTGAAGGGAGCCGTGTGACTTTCCGAGGTGAAAGCTCCCGAACCCCTCAACCGTTGAAAGCTCCCTGTTAAACTTCAGCTTCCCGTCAACGATGAGGCTGGAGAACATAAGGCTGAAGGGACCTGTGGATACCGTCCCGTTTTCCACCTTTCCGGAGATATCGCTCAGGGCAAAGGGTTTCCCGTTGAAGTTCCCCTTTACCCCCCTCACCATGAAAGATGAGCCGTTAAGGTAAAGCCTCCTGCAGGAGAGCGTTGAATTTCCGTAGATGACAGATATCCTCTTCAGGTCAAGGTTACCGGTTCTGAGCAGAACTGGCAACTTCTCGATGCCGGGAAAGTACCTCCTGTAGTACTTCTCCCTGCTTACCTTTAACTTCAGGGAATCAAAGCCTATGAACCTGAAACTTGGCTTGAGCTTCAGGAGGGAGGACAGGAGGTCAACCTTCAGCGTCCCGTTGTCAACGATGAGGAGGTGTTTCTCATCCTTGAAACGGAGCCTTTTAAAGCCTATTCGCGTTACCTTTCCGAAGTGGAACTCAAGCCCCTTCACCTTAAGCTCGGAAACCCTCTCCTTTTCGAGGTAGAAACGGAACATCTCATGGCCGATCTGGATGGATACGTAGATGAAGAGGGCTATGAAGAGGAGCTTCAGCAACCTGTGAAGCCTTCCCCTCTTGAGGGACCTTATAAGCTCTCTAAGGAATTCTTTCCTTTCCAACGGTCAGCTCCATCGTTTCCCAAGACCTGCATCTTGGGCAGAGCCAGCTGAATGAAGCTGTCTCATACCCGCAGTTTGCACACCTGAACTGCTTTGCCGCCATCTTGAGACACTCAAGGAAAGCCTCAATCTCCTCAGCAACCTGCTTCCTCATCCCGAGTTTCCACATCACCTTTAGCTGGTATTCCCTCAGGAACGGGTCTTCGGGGTAGAGGGAGACAGCCCTGTTTATCCACCTCAGAGCCTCCTCAAGCCTTTCCTCCCCAACAAGCCTCTCTACCATGGACATAATCAGGGGGTAGTTTTCCCCGACGCGGGATATGAGCTCCCTCAACAGGTCTGAGCTTACATCAACGAACCCGGATATGAGGTCAAGGAAAACGGGTATCTGGTTTGCAGAAACCTTCATGCCCGTAACGGCGTTTGAGATCCCCTTCTCGCTCTCCCCTATGACGAAGTATATCCTTGAAAGGGTGTAGTAGAAGAAGGGAAGGGGGAAGTTTACCTTTATGCTCTTGAGGAGCTTCAAAGCCCTGTCGAGCTGCCCCCTGTCCACGTAGATGTTTGCGAGGAAGAGCTTTGAATTTGTCAGCTCCTCCTCAAAATCGCTGGAAAGCTCGCATGCTTTCTCAAGGAAGTTTACGGATGCCTCCCAGTCGCCGTAAAGCTGCTTTAGTTCGGCAAGCTCCCTGTAGATCAGAGGCTCATCCGGAAATGCCTTAAGCGCTTCAAGTGCCTGCCTTTCAGCCCTGTCTATGAAGCCTGCTCTCCTGTAAGTTATTATCAGGTTCAGGAGCAGCGTCTTCCTCTCCTTCAGGGAGAGGTCTTCCCTGCTTAACCTCTCAAGGAGCTCGATGGCTTTCCCGAACTCTCCCCTTTCCCTCAGGAGGATGGAGAGCGTTACGAATGCGTTGAAGGATGTATCGGGGTCAAATTCAGGTAGAGCTTTGATTTCAATGGTTTCCCTTGAAAATCCCCTCCTTGAAGGCTTTTTCAGGAAAAACCTCTTCAGGAAATCAATCATCCTTTTCCCAGTTTTCCTTCAGAACTCTGTACGTCTCCTCAAGGGATTGGGGGATAACCTTGACGCCCGAAATTACCGGCATGAAGTTTGTATCCCCTGTCCACCTCGGAACGACGTGGTAGTGGATGTGGGAGTCGAGGCTTCCGCCGGAGGGTTTTCCGAGGTTGAGACCTATGTTGAAGCCCTGAGGTTCATAGGCTTTCCCTATAGTCTTCAGAACCCTTTTGAGCAGCGCATCGATCTCAGCAAGCTCTTCAGCCTTGAGGTCTGTGAAATCCCCGACGTGCCTTACAGGACAGACCATAACGTGGGCTGTATTGTAGGGGAACCTGTTAAGGATGACGCAGGCAAGCTTTCCCCTGTGGAGGAGCAGGTTCTCCTCGTCGTGGCTTTCAGGGCTTTCCAGAGCCTTGCAGATAAAGCACTCAGCCCTTTTCCTTTTCGTTACTCCCTTTACGTAGTTGAGCCTCCACGGTGCCCATATAACCCTCAAGTCAACCTCCGTACCTGTCCCTGACCCTTGAAATTACTTTCTCCGCAACAGGCTTGGGAATTCCAATTTTAGCAAGTTCCTCAACGCTTACATGGACAAGGTCGGAAGGGTTAGGGTAGAACTTCTCCAGAATGCTCCTCCTCTTCCTTCCAAGCCCCTTTATCCCGTCGAAGAGCTCGCTCCTCATCCCCTTTGACCTTAAATCCCTGTTGAACTGGACTGCAAACCTGTGGGCTTCATCCCTCAACTGCGTGATAAACCTGAATATGGAGGGGAACTCCTTTATCCTGACGACCTCTCCAAGGTCTGTATAGACGATCTCCTCCCTCTTTGCTATCGAGAAAACCCTTGTCCTGAGTTTTAATCGCTCCACGACCTCCATGGCAACCTTCAGGTGTCCGACCCCGCCGTCAACCACTATGAGGTCAGGGATATCCCTTCCCCCCTTCAGCCTCCTCGTGAGGACTTCCCTCATGGACTCGTAGTCATCAACGCCCTTGACACCCCTGACCTTGAACCTCCTGTACTCAGATTTGTCGAGCCTTCCGTTCAGGCAGGCTATGCAGGAGCCGACCGTTCCGTAGCCCTGAAGCGTTGATATGTCAAAGACTTCAATCCTTTCGGGAAGCTCAAAGCCGAAAACGGCTTTGAACTCTGAGGCAAGGCTGTCAAGCTCAACCCTGAGGACCTCATCCCTCTTCACGTTGCTCTTTACAATGGGGATAAGCTCATCTGGGATGGCTTCTGTCTTAACCCCGAAGTCCTTAAGGACGTTGAAGTTTGAAAGGATTGCATCGGGCTTTCCCCTCTCCAGCGTGTTCGATATCCAGATTGTTCCCAGAACGTCCCGCTCCATCTCCTCCTCGAAGTAGTGGCTCTGCCTTCCGTAGATAATCCCGTTCCTGACGATGAGGAGCGTTCCGAGGTATCCCCCGCCTGCATCCTGAAGGAAGTAGATGTTGCAGTTCCTGAACCTTTCAAAGAGAAGGCTGTTCCTCTCATAAACGTTCTTCAGGGAGATTAACTGGTCCCTGAGTATTGCCGCCCTCTCAAACTCAAGCCTTTCGGAGAACTCCTCAATCTCAATGTAGAGCTTCTCTATCTGTCTCTTAACGTTTCCCCTGAGGAAGGAGAGAGCTCCTTCTACCTGTTTCCTGTAGGTTTCCTCATCAACGAGTCCGCAGCAGGGAGCCGTGCACCTCTCGATGTGGTACTGGATGCAGGGAACATCCCTCCTTTTCAGCTCCCTGCACTTCCTCAGCTTGAAAACCCTGCTTATGAAATCCTTCATCAACCTTGCGTTCTTTGCAGGGATAAACGGGCCAAACTTTTCCCCTTCAACGGTTCTGTCCGTCTCCCTGACAATCTCAACCTTCGGGAACCTCTCATCGGTTATGAGGAGGTAGGGGAAGCTCTTGTCGTCCTTCAGGAGAACGTTGAACTTCGGGAGGAACTCCTTTATAAGCCTTGCCTCCGTTATTAGGGCTTCCCTTTCGTTCTTCACGACGATGTAGTTAAAGTCGGCTGCTGACCTGACTATCCTGTAGCTGCTGCTGTTCGGGTCTGTTGCCCTCAGGTGGGAAGTTAACCTCTTCCTCAAAGACTTTGCCTTCCCGACGTAGATGACCCTTCCATCCCTATCGTAGAACATGTAGACGCCGGGAAGGTCCGGAACGGATTTCAGCTTTTCAACCATGGTATCCCCTACATCCACACAATTTAAGGTATGCAGAGGAGGAGGTTTAACAAGGATTAAAGGATGGCGATGCCGGAGAACCTGCCCGTAAGCTTCACCCTCCCGCCCGTTTCAAGGGATGTCTTTCGGGAGATTGCTCTAAGCTCAAGTCCTTCACAGATGAAGTCTATGAGGCTTAACTTCTCGCCCCTTAACGATATCTCCCTGAGCGACGTAACGGTTCCGACCATATTGTAGAGGCCATCCGATACCTCAAGCAGGTACGTATCAAACATGTTCTCCGGTTCGTGCCTGAACTCACTTATGAGCCTCCTTGTCTCCTCAACGCCAACTTCCCTCTCCAACTTCTCAACAGCTCTCTCGCTTCCCGCTGATGCAAGCTCAATCGTCTCCCTGTTCTCCTGGGCGAGCTGGTCAATGCGTTCAAGGGGTGCCACCCGGGATACCGACTGTGCAAAGAGCGTCAGCGAGACCTTTAGCTCCGACGAGAGCCTTTCGGGGAGGGAGCAGAGGTTTACAAGCTGGAACTTGAAAGGCCTGCCCGAGTCGTACTCCGCGGCTTCGACCAGAAGCGTGAACTTCTCAAGGGACTTTATCTTGAAGTTGAAATCCTCGAAGATGTATACAGCCCCGTGTGCGTATCCGAGGTAGCAACCGAGCTGCCGCTCCTCAGCCCTCTTCAGGAGTCCGTTTGTTGACTTCCTGAGCACGTATAGGTAGGAGGAGAACCCTCCCGAAAGGTTGCAGAACCTGCACTTCAGCGTTTCACCCGTATCAAGGAGGTCATCAAAGACGAAGTGTTTGACCTCTATCTCCTCCCCAAGTTCGAGCGTTTCAGAGCAGATGCTCTCCCCGTTGAGGCCGAGGATACTGAAACTGTCGTCCATCTACTCCCCTAAAACGGTTAAGAGTATTATACTACCTCAGTATCTCAAGAGAGCTGAAGAAAAAGGGTATCTCATAGTCTGCAGACTCCTTTGAGTCCGAAGCGTGAACGGCGTTCTTCCCCACATCGGTGCCGTAGATAGCCCTTACCGTCCCGGCTTCCGCTTCGGCTGGGTTTGTGCAACCTATGATATCCCTTACCTTTGATATCGCACCTTCGCCCTCGAAAACCATCGGGACGCAGGGTCCTGAGGACATAAAGTCCGTAAGCTCATCGTAGAAAGGCCTGTCCTTGTGGACTATGTAAAACTTCTTTGCCTGCTCCTTTGAGAGGTGAACCATCTTTATGGCAAGGAGCCTCAACCCTTTTTCCTGTATCATCCTTATAATATCCCCAACTGCCTCCTTTTCAACAGCATCCGGCTTTACTATAACGAGCGTCCTCTCAAGAGCCATAGCCACCTCCATTTCCGTTTTGCAAATATTACCAAATCAGAGCATCTGCCTCCTTACAGATTTCAGGACGTTGTGGGCAAGCCTTGTCGGTTCCGGTAGCCTGTAGCCCTTTGAACACTCAAGCACGAGGTTCTTTGACGTCTCCACGTCGGAGAGGTTCCCGGGAGAGACGAAGACCGGTTTAACCCTGTCCTTCGTCCTCAAAACGGTTCCTATGACGCTTCCCGTTTTCGGGTCGGTAATGTAGGAGAAGCATCCCCTCCTCTCGCATGGAGCTTCAAAGTTTCCGTAGAGGGGTTTCTTTGCGCAGCCAACGGTCGGTATGTTAAGAGCCACGCCGAGGTGTGTTGCAAGGCCGAGCCCCCTCGGGTGGGCAATGCCCTGACCGTCAACGATAACGACGTCCGGCTTTATCGACAGGGAAAGGTATGTTCTTATGAGGAGCGGAACCTCCCTGAATGCGAGGAAGCCGGGAACGTAGGGGATGGATACCTCCATGGAGAGGTGTTTGACCTCTATCACCTCAAGCGACGGGAAGTCGAGGGTGACGTAGCAGGCAATCCCCAATGTCGGAGTTCTGAACGGGTTCAGGAAGGTAAGGTCGCACCCGGAGACTGTCCTGATGTTCCCCAGAGGCTTGAGAACGACCTTTCCCCTCATCCTTTCCTGGGCAAGCTCAGCCCTTGTGTAGCTGAAGCTCATGTGTGAACCCTTGAGAAGAGGATAAGAGCCAGCGAGGCAAATGTAACCTCCGGGGAAAAGCTTGCGTAAAAGGGGGGAAGGATGCCGTTTCTACCGAGGGCGTTGAATATGGATATGGTGAACCAGAGCAGGACTATGGAGCCTGCCGCGACGAGAACCGTGTACCCCTTCCTGTTCTTTGGGTTGTATGAGCCGAGGGGGATGCCGAAAAGGGCTGCAACGATAACTATGAGGGGGATGGACACCTTGTTGTAGAGGTCAACGAAAAACCTGTCAACGTTGTAGCCCATAGACCTTAGATGCCTTATGCTCCTCAGGAGGCTGAGGAAGCTCTCGGTTTCTGGGTCTACCCTGTAGAAGATAAGGTCGCTGATGCTTATCCCCAGGTCCAGCTCCATTGTCCTTTCCTTTTTGAAAACCTTCCGTTTCAGGTCTCTTATGATAACCCCTTCAAGGTTCCAGTTTGTGCCCCCGGCGTAGCTCGCCTCGAGGGCATCTATCCTCTCAACAGGAGAGAGGTTCTCATCAAGCTTGATTATTGACACCCTTTCACCCTTCCCCTCCTTGACGTCAACCCTGTCCATCTTTACGAACGTTCTCTTCCCCTTTTTGAACCAGACGGAACCCTCAATGGTGAAGGAGAAAGGCTTTCCCCCCATCCTTGAGTACATCTCCCTCGATACCTTTACCCCTTTGGGGACGAAAGCCTCATCAACGAAAACGCTGAAGGCGAAAACCAGAAGTGATAGGAACAGAATGGGAGCTGAGAACCTGTAGAAGCTAATTCCGAGGGATTTCAGCACGGTAAGCTCGTAGGTCGATGAGAAGTCGCTCACGGTGACGAGGGAGGATATCAGCATCGATATGGGGAGAATCCTGACGGTGTAGAGGGGAACCCTGCTTAAAACGTAGATGAACCCGAACTTGAGGTTTTGAGCTTCAAGGAACCTGTCCAGATGCCCCATGTACTCAACGAGCATGAAGAGGCTGAGGAAGACGATGTAGGAGAGGAGGAAGTACTTCAAGCTCCTCAGGAAGACGTACCTGTCGATAACCTTTACCATTTAAGAATCAACCCCTTATGCTCCTTTAAACCCGCCCTGTAGAGGGTATAGGCAAGCGCGCAGAACAGGATATCAACTGAGAGGGGAAGGGGAGAAAACCTCAAAGACTGTGCGAGCTTCTTGGACACTGTGTAGCCGACGTAGTAGGATAGTATTACGGCAAGGCTCACCGTGAGGGCTAACCCTATGGAACCCCTCGGGACAACAATCCCTATTGCAAAGGCAAGCATCCCCATTATCAGGGGTGTGATGGAGAGCGTCAGCCTCTTGAAAACCTCAACCCTCGAGGAGATGTCGTTTGAGCTTAAGAGCTGGAAGAGGTCCTTGTACTTTGAGGCTGTAAACCTTTCCTTCTGGGTAAACCTGTAGATGAGCATGGTGTAGTTCTTAAACTTCAGAACCTTCATTGAGTACGGTTTCCCCCACTTAAGGAAGTGACCCTCCCCATCGGATATGTCAAGGAAGACCTTGTCATCCTCCCTCCTTATCTTTCCGTGCCTTGCGAATATTATAGCCTCCTCTCCCTTCCTCTTCACGGATACCATGAAATCCTCAAGTAGCCCCTTTTTGGGGTATGCCTTCCTGGCGTAAAACGTCACCCCGGGAAAGTTCGTTATGAAGCTCTCAGAGCTGACGTTAAGCGTAATCTTCCTCTTGACTA
>CAZIVU010000014.1:0-12496 GCA_964542865.1 uncultured bacterium
CTATCGCTTTCCAGAACAACGTATCCTCCCTTGTTTATGTTATACAAATAATTTACAATACTTTTACATTTTATCCGGAGGACTTCCATGTTTAAAGGTGGAATGGGCAACCTGAATAATATCATGAAGATGGCAAAGCAGCTTCAATCTGAGGCAAAGAGGTTGAAGGAGGAGATAGAGCAGAAGGAGTTCAGCTCATCTGCGGGTGGAGGAGCGGTTAAGGTCGTTGTCAGGGGGAACGGGGAGATTGTAAGCGTTGAGATATCCCCCGAGCTTGTGGAGTCAAAGGATGTTGAGATGATTCAGGACCTTGTAGTCGTTGCTGCAAATCAGGCTCTTAAGCAGGCAAGGGAAACGCTTGAGAAGGCAATGTCCGAGCTTACCGGAGGCTTTGACCTGGGAGGTCTGTTTTGATCTACCCTGAGGAGTTTGAGGTTGTGGTTGAATTCCTCTCAAAGGTTCAGGGGATAAGCGAGAGGGCGGCCGAGAGGGTCGCGCTTCTGCTCGGGAAGGTGGATGAGGATGAGAGGAGGAGGGTAGTAAATGCCTTCATGGAGATAGGGAAGATAAAGCCCTGCAAAATCTGCGGGCTTCCCTCGGCGGGGGGTATCTGTTCCGTCTGCAGCGACGAGTCGAGGGACAGGGAAACCGTCTGCGTCGTGGAGCAGCCAAGGGATGCCCTTTCCATAGAGAAGCTTGGAAGGTACAGGGGGCTTTACCACGTTCTCGGGGGTGTTATATCCCCGATTGAGGATATAGGTCCGGAGGACCTGAGGATCGATGGGCTCCTTGAGAGGGTGAGGGATGGCGTAAGGAGGGTAATAATAGCCCTCAACCCTACCGTTGAGGGTGAGGCAACCTCGAAGTTCCTCCTTGACAGGCTCTCAAGGGTCGGCGTTGAGGTTTACAGGATAGCCTACGGGATTCCCTACGGTGGAACGATAGATATGTCCGATGAGCTTACGCTTCAGAGGGCTTTTGAGGATATGAAACTTCTGTCTGGAGGAAGGTAATGGTAGAGATTAGATGGCACGCAAGGGGTGGTCAGGGAGCCGTAACCGCTTCAAAGATTCTTGCAAGCGCTGCTATTGAGGAGGGGAAGTACGCTCAGAGCGCTCCGGACTACGGTGCGGAGAGGTCGGGAGCTCCCCTCAGGGCTTTCAACAGGATATCGGATAAGCCCATAAACCTTCACTGCCTTGTTCTGAATCCCGATATCGTTGTCATAGTTGATCCAACGCTCCTGAAGGCCGTTCCCTTCCTTGAGGGGACGGACGAGAGCGCTGTTCTCATCGTTAACACCGACAGGTCACCTGAGGAGATAAGGAGCGAGTACAACGTTGGGAACAGGAAGGTTTACACCGTTGACGCCACAAAAATAGCCATGGAGGAGCTGAAGAGGCCTCTCATGAATATCCCGATGTTGGGCGCGCTTATAAGGGTTCTTGGGGATATAGACCTCAAGACCGTTGAGAACGACATAAAGAAGGCTTTCGGGAAAAAGGTTTCCGAGGAGCTTCTCAGTGCAAACATAAGGGCTTTGAGGAGAGCCTATGAGGAGGTAAGAGGATGAAAGGCTGGAAGGAGCTTGAGATTGGAGCCGTTATAACGGAACCCGGTTCGAGTGCGGAGTACAGGACCGGAGAGTGGAGGAGCTGGAGGCCCGTTTTCGAGCAGTCAAAGTGCGTGAACTGCATGCTTTGCTGGGTGTTCTGTCCCGATAGCTCTATAGTTGTGAAGGAGCAGAAGATGGTCGGTGTTGACTACGACCACTGTAAAGGTTGCGGGATATGTGCCCATGAGTGTCCGACAGATGCCCTTGAGATGAACCCCGAATACCTATACAGAGAGGAGGGAAAGTAATGGCTGTTGACATTGTAGAGGACAGGAAGTCCGTTCCCTACTCGGGGAACATGGCTGCCGCTGAGGCCATGAGGCAGATAAACCCGGACGTTGTTGCTGCCTACCCCATAACGCCACAGACGGAGCTCATGCAGTTCTTCGCAGACTTCGTTGCGAACGGCCTTGTTGATACAGAGTACATCCCGGTTGAGAGTGAGCACAGCGCAATGTCCGCCGTTGTCGGAGCTGCTGCTTCAGGTGCAAGGGCGATGACGGCAACGGCAGGTCCGGGGCTTGCTTATATGTGGGAAGTCTTAGGTATTGCCTCAGGGATGAGGCTTCCCATCGTGATGACCGTTGTAAACAGGGCGCTTTCCGCTCCAATAAACATCCACGGCGATCAGTCCGATGCCATGGGAGCAAGGGATCAGGGCTGGATTATGCTCTTTTCCGAGAACGCCGAGGAGCAGTACGATAACCTCATTCAGGCTGTAAGGATTGCAGAGGATGAGAGGGTCAGGCTCCCGGTCATGGTTAACATGGATGGCTTCATAATTTCCCACTCCATTGAGAGGGTTGACCTCCTTACCGACAGGGAGGTTAGGGATTTCATAGGCGAGCCGAAGGTGAAGTTCTCGCTCCTTGACATCGATAACCCGGTTACCCACGGTCCCGTTGCCATGACAGACTCCTACATGGAGTTCAAGAGGCAGCAGAGGAAAGCGATGGAGAACGCCTACTCCGTTATTGAGGAGGTAGGTGAGGAGTTCTCAAGGCTGAGGGGGAGAAGGTATAGCCACATAGAGGATTACAGGGTTGATGATGCCGAATTCATCCTCATCGGTATGGGCTCTGTCTGCGGCACCTCAAAGTTTGTGGTTGACAGGTTGAGGGATAAGGGTAGAAGGGTCGGGCTGATAAAGGTCAGGACTTTCAGGCCCTTCCCCTACAGGGATGTTGCAGATGCTGTGAAGGGTTCAAATGCAAAGGTAATCGGTGTTCTTGATAAGGCAGAAACCTTTGGAGGGGCGGGAGGTCCCCTCTTCGGAGAGGTTTTATCCTCCCTCTACCTATCTGGTGAGAACATCCCCGTCGTCAGCTTTATCTACGGCCTCGGGGGAAGGGACTGCAACGTTTCGCATATTGAGGGCGCATTTGAAAAGCTCTTCGAAAAGGAAAACGGGAAGCAGGTGCCACTCGTAAACTACCTTAACCTAAGGGAGTAATGGAGGTAATATGTCAGAGGTTATTAACAGGCCGAGGATAATTACTGGAGAGAAGCCCGTAAGGGTTCCACCTTTGAGGAAGCTTTCGGACTTTCCCGAGTCGCTTGCTCCGGGGCACAGGCTCTGTGCAGGTTGTGGTGCTTCCATAATAGTAAGGCAGATGTTTATGGCGGCAAAGGCTGCAGGGTATGAGCTTATCATTGCTAACGCCACGGGGTGTCTTGAGGTCTGTACATCCATTTACCCCCACACATCCTGGAGGACGCCGTGGATCCACAGTGCGTTTGAGAACGCGGCGGCAACGATTTCGGGTGCTGAGGCTGCCTATAGGGCGCTGAAGAGGGCTGGAAGGCTTCCTTCTGACAGGAAGGTGAAGTTCGTTGCCATAGGCGGGGATGGGGGAACTTACGACATAGGTTTTCAGTCCCTTTCCGGGGCGCTTGAGAGGGGGCATGACTTCATATATCTCTGCTACGACAATGAAGCCTATATGAACACGGGGATACAGAGGTCGGGTGCAACGCCGAGGTATGCAAACACGACAACCCAGCCGGTTGGAAAGGAGAGCATGGGGAAACCGCAGCATAAGAAGTGGCTTCCGGAAGTTGCCGCTGCCCACGGCATACCCTACGTTGCACAATCGGCTCCTTCCCACTTTCAGGACTTTATGAAGAAGTTTACGAAAGCCCTTATGACGGAAGGTCCTTCTTTCATAAACGTTTTCTCCGTGTGTCCGAGGGGATGGCGTTCAAAGGAGGAAGAGGGTATACTTATAACGAGGCTTGCAGTTGAGACGAACTACTGGCCCCTGTTTGAGGTTGAAAACGGGAAGTGGAGGATAAATTTTAAGCCCAAGGAGAGGAAGCCCATAGAGGAGTACCTGAAGCTGCAGGGAAGGTTTAAGCACCTCTTCAAGCCGGAGAACAGGAGCTTAATCGAGGAGCTTCAGAGGGATGTTGACAGGAGATGGGAGAGGTTGAACCTGCTTGAGAGTTTAGAGGGATAAGATGGTAAGCATAAGGCCAGAAGAGGACAGGGAGCTCAGGGAGATTTTGACATCCCTTGCGGATGAGAGCAATGCGAAGATATGCTTCCTCATAGATAAGTCGGGGCAGCTCATAAGCAGGAGCACGTCCCCTGAGTTTACCTCTGACGACATCACGTTTGCATCTCTTACTGCAGGGAGCGTTGCAGCATCCGAAGCCCTGTCAAAGCTTTTAGGGGATAAGACGTTGAACCATTCATTTACGGAGACGGAGGATGAGGGTGTTTATATGTCCCTCATCTCCGGAAGGTACATAGTTGTCGTCATATTTGATAAGAAGGTATCAAACCTCGGTATTGTAAGGGTCAAGCTGAAAAGGTACATGCCGAGGATCGAGGAGATCTTCAAGAGGATTGAGAAGAGGGTTGAGGAGGAGTCAAAGACCTCTGAGGGTATCGACCTTGGCGACATAGATATAGATGAGCTATTTACCTGATAGGGAGACCTATGCCGCTTATAAACTTCGCTACCAAGGAGATAAACTGCAAGATTGTCTATTACGGTCCCGGTCTCAGCGGTAAAACCGTAAACATCAAGTGGATATACGACCACATAAGGGAGGAGAACAGGGGCGAGCTGATAACCCTTGCTACGGAAACGGAGAGAACCCTCTTCTTTGACTTCGTCCCCATAGAGGTTGCGAACGTAAGGGGCTTTAAGGTAAGGTTCTACCTCTACACAACGCCGGGTCAGATCATATACCAGGTAAGCAGGAAGCTCATCCTGAAGGGTGCCGACGGGATCGTCTTCGTTGCCGACTCTCAGGTTGAGAGGAGGGATGCAAACCTCGATACGCTTGATGATATGCTCAAGAACATGGAGGAGCTCGGATTGAGCCTTGAGGAAACCCCTTTAGTCTTCCAGTACAACAAGAGGGACCTTCCAAACATCCTTCCGGTTGAAACGCTCCATGAAGACCTTAACAGGTGGGGCTGTCCCGAGTTTCAGGCGATAGCCATCAGGGGTGTCGGTGTCCTTGAGACATTCAAGGAGATTACGAAGCAGGTTGTCAAGAAGCTGAGGAAGTGAAGGAGATACTGGGCAGTTCAGATATCCTTCCCGTTCTGTTTAGGGCGGCAAGGTTAAGGGAATCTTTCTTCGGGAAGAGGGTTGAGACCTGCTCAATCCTTAATGCAAAGAGCGGCAGGTGTCCCTCGGACTGCACGTTCTGCGCCCAGTCCTCTCGCTACAGGGCAGATGTCAGGGAGTATCCCCTCCTTGAAAAGGAAAAGCTTATAGAAAAAGCCCTTGAGGCTTTTGAGCTTGGAGTTGATAGGTTCAGCTTCGTCACGAGCGGCATCTCCCCGACGCCTGAGGAGATCAGGAGGATAGGGGAGGTTGTTGAGGAGCTCTCATCGATGGGGAAGAGGGTCTGTGCCTCACTTGGTCAGATTTCGAAGGATGCCCTGAAGTTCCTCAAAAGCTGTGGCCTTTCAAGGTACCACCACAACCTTGAGACGTCGAGGGAGTTTTACGAGAAAGTCTCAACCGTCCAGAGGTGGGAGGACAGGTTGAGGACGGTCATGGACGCAAAGGAGGTTGGCCTTTCGGTCTGTTGCGGCGGCATATTCGGGTTGGGGGAGAGCGATGACGATATCGCATCCCTCATAGACACGCTCAGGAAGGCTGATGTGGACTCCGTACCAGTTAACTTCCTTCACCCGATAAGGGGAACACCCCTTGAGGGGGCTAACTACCTTACGCCGTTGAGGTGCCTGAAGATCCTATGCGCTTTGAGGATATACCTCCCCTCAAAGGAGATAAGGGTGTGCGGTGGAAGGGAGTTTAACCTGAGGGAGCTTCAGCCCCTTTCCCTCCTTGCTGCAGACTCCCTCATGGTCGGGAATTACCTAACGACTAAGGGTAGGAAGATTTCTGATGATGCCCGGATGATTTCTGACCTCGGGTTTGAGAGCGGGCTTGTGAGAAGCCCGGGAGGTTAGGCTCCCGAGACCTCCTTCTCAAGCTCTGCCACCCTCTTTGCAATCCTTGAAATTCTCCTTGAAGCCTCGTTTTTGTGTATCGCGCCCCTTGCGGCTGCCCTCTCGATGTACTTCATGGCAACCTTTAACTGCTCCTTTGCAGCTTCAAGGTCTTTTCTCTCAACTGCTTCAATAACCTTTTTTGACTCCGTCTTCATCCTTCTCACGTAGAGCCTGTTCCTCTCCCGCCTTTTAACGTTCTGGCGGAGCCTCTTCTTTGCGGACTTTATGTTGGGCATTAAAACCTCCTTTTTCAGGTTTGCGGAAGTTTACTAAAAGTTCTTCCAAAGTCAATTACTTCTGCTTCCTCTTCTCCTCAAAGTGGTGCTTCCACGCGAGCGTTGTCCAGTAGAGGAGGATAACGACGAAAAGTACTGTCAGGGCTGTTCCGTATATGGCGTTTGCTGACATATCAACCTCCAACGTCAAAGCAGATTGTCTTTATCTGTGTCATCTCCTCAATGGCAAACCTCGGACCTTCCCTTCCTATTCCGCTCTCCTTCACGCCGCCGTAGGGCATCTGGTCAACCCTGAACGTTGGGATTTCGTTAACCATCACCCCGCCGACGTCAACCTCCTCGGCAAACCTCAGGGCTTCATCCACCCTGTTCGTGAATATCCCCGCCTGCAATCCGTACCTGGATAAGTTAACCTTATCTATCGCCTCGTCAATTCCGGAGACGGGGTTTACAGCTATGACAGGACCGAAGGCTTCACTTCTAAAGAGCTTTGCGCTTTCCGGGACGTTTGCGACCACGGTTGGTTCAATCACGGTCTCCGATAGCCTCCTTCCGCCACAGATGACCTCCCCTCCGAGCTCCCTTGCCTCCTCGATCCACGAGATAACCCTGTCTGCGGCTTCCCTGTTGATGAGGGGTCCAACGTCGGTATCCTCCTTAAGGGGGTCCCCAACCTTAAGCTTCAGGGTAAAGCTGCACAGCTCTTTCAGGAAATCGCTGAATATCGACTCGTGGACAAAGACCCTCTGGACAGATATGCAGACCTGTCCTGCAAGCGTGAACCCTCCCCTTGCAACCTTCTCAGCTATTGCCTTGAGCCTTTCCCTCTGGTCATCGCTGATGTAAACGGCCGAGTTTGAACCAAGCTCCATCGTGTACTTCTTCAGTCCTCCCCTTGACATTATCACCTTTCCCGTCTCGACGCTCCCTGTAAACGTTATGAGCCTGACATCGCCGTTCCTCACGAGAGCATCACCGACCTCTTCACCGTAACCCGTGATGATGTTTACGGACTCCTTCGGAAAGCCAGCTTCTATGAGGATTTCGCCCAGCATGATGACGGTGAGGGAGGTGTTCTCGGATGGCTTGACGACAACGGCATTTCCGCATGCAAGGGCTGGAGCAACCTTGTGGCAAGTAAGGTTCAGGGGGAAGTTAAACGGTGTTATGCACCCGACGATGCCGACCGGAACCCTCCTGAAAAAGCCGACCTTTCCCCTCACGCCGGGAGCCGATTCGAATGATACCTCCTCACCCAAGACCCTCTTTGCCTCCTCCGCCGAAAGCGTTACGGTATTTACAGCCCTTCCAACCTCCCCCATTGCCTCCTTTATGGTCTTCCCGACCTCCATTACGAGCATCCTTGCAAGCTCTCCGGACCTGTTCGACAGGAGCCTTGCTGCCCTTTTCAGGAGGTGGTACCTGTCGTAGGGGGTAAGCTCCTTGAGCTTCTCAAATCCGACCTTTGCCGAGTTCACTGCCCGGATAACGTCATCCTCATTTCCCCTCGGAACCGTTCCGACAAGCTCTCCGTTGTAGGGGAACCTTATCTCTATCCTCTCATCCTTGAATACCTTTTCCCCTCCGATCAGCATGTACCCTTCCATCCTAAACCCCCACTAAAAGCCTTGCGGCAAGGAATTCCGGAAGCCCGGCATCAATTATAGCCTTTGCTGCCGACTTCCTGTCGTAGGGAACCCTCTTCAGCGTTACTCTCTCACCGTCAAAGATAAGGTAAGAGGCGTCAGGGTTCCTGTCTCTCGGCTGTCCGACGCTTCCCGGATTTATAAGGTGCCTTGAGCCTGAAATGATGGCAGTTCTTCCCCCGATCATCTCCGCTCCGGCACTCGTTAGCCTGTAGATTGCCGGCACGTGGGTGTGTCCGAAGAAGCAGAGCCTCCTCTTCTGTGAAAGAAGAGCCCTGTAGGCGAGCTCCTCGTCCGTTATGTAGAGCATGCTTCCCGGCGATTCGGGGGTGTCGTGAACGAGCTGTGAGCTGTTCTGAAAAGCCTGAATGGGGAGGTTTGAGAGCGTATCAAGGGACTCATCCGTGAGTATGCTTCTCGTCCACAGTATTGAGGTTCTCGCGTAGGAGTTGAAGAGCTCAAGGTCTGCCATGTTCAGAACCCCGAGCTCGTGGTTTCCGAGAACGGACCTTGAGACGTTCTCCCTGACCCACGATATGCACTCGTTGGGGTTTGCTCCGTAGCCGACTATGTCCCCCAAGCACCATATCTGGTCAACGCACTCTATCTCAATATCCCTTGAAACGGCGGTAAGGGCTTCCAAATTTGAGTGGATATCCGATATTATTGCTATTTTCATAATAGTCTATTCTAAAAAATCGATAATTGGGTGTAAACATGGTTGATGTTCTGCGGTTGAGGGGAAGGGTATTGAAGCATATAAGAGATTTCTTCTACTCCAAGGGGTTCCTTGAGGTGGAAACTCCCATCCTTGTTCCTTACGAGAACCCCGACCTTAACGTGAAGAACGTCGAGGTAAATTTTTCGGACTTTTCGGGAAGGAGCCACAACTGGTTTCTCCACACATCGCCCGAGCTCTTTATGAAGAGGGTTGTTCACAGCGGGGTTGAGAGGTGTTTCCAGATATGCAGGGTTTTCAGGGATGGTGAGGTTACGGACCACCACAGCGTTGAGTTCACAATGGTTGAGTGGTACAGGGTTGGGGCTGATTTTCGGGGAGGGATGGAGGAGACGGAGGAGCTTGTAAAGTCCTCGTTTGAGGCTGCCGGAAGGAGGTTTGCAACCTTTCGGGGGAGGAGTGCCGACGTGGTAAGGGATTTTGAGAGGGTAAAGGTTGAGGATGCCTTCCGTGAGTTTGCAGGGGTTGATATCTTTGACAGGGAGGAGGTTGTTAAAGTCTCCGGTTCTAAGAGCTACAGCGAGGGGTTCTTCAAGCTCCTTGTTGAGAATGTTGAGCCGTCCATCGCAGCGTTTGGCAGGGGGGTGTTCCTCTACGGCTACCCCGAAGAGTTTTCAGCCCTTTCAATGGTTAAGGATGGTGTGGCTGAAAGGTTTGAGCTCTACATCTGCGGGCTTGAGCTTTCGAACGGTTATACGGAGCTCACGTCTGCTTCAGACTACAGGAGTGCGTTTGAGAGGAAGGGGGGAAGGGCTCTGGATGAGGGTTTCCTCAATCTCCTTGAGGTTTCAGACCTTCCGGAGTGTGAGGGTGTATCCCTTGGCTTTGACAGGCTGGTGATGCTGATAACGGGAATGGACATAAACTCTGTCAGCCCGTTCTCAACCTACAACCTCATCAGGGGCTCCACGGTTCAAAAAGCCCGAGGTCTTTCTCAAGGAAAAGGTTGAGAGCCTTCCCGACGATGAAGTTCACCATGTCGTCAACGGTCTTTGGCTTTGTGTAGAACCCGGGAGATGCTGGCATGATTATGGCTCCCGATGAGGATAGCCTCAGCATGTTCTCCATGTGGATTCTGTTTATCGGGGTCTCCCTGAAGATCAGGAGAACCTTCCTCCTCTCCTTCAGGCTGACGTCGATTACCCTGTGTATGAGGTTCCTTGAGATTCCGGATGCTGCAGCTCCGAGAGTTCCCGCCGAGCAGGGGGAAACGATAACCCCTTTTGTCCGGTGGGAGCCACTCGATATGGGTGCAAAGAGGTCATCCACGTCAAACACGTTTATGAGGTCTCCGGGAAGGGATTTCAGGAAATCCTCCTTCGATACTCCCGTCTCAAACTCGAACACCCTCTCCCCGTTCCTTGAGAAGATAAGGTTAACCATGTAGCCGTTAGCCGTCAGCACCTCAACGATCCTCTTCCCGTAAACTGCTCCGCTCGCTCCCGTTATGCACACTGTGACGCTCTCCATATGCCCTCCGGACTTATGATATCATTTGAGGCGGTATGGTTGCTGATATTGTAAGGTATACCGTTTCCCTTCTCGTTGTTGCCGACCCGGTGTTCGCCTCACTCTACCTCGTTGTCCTTGCCCCCGAGGAGCAGATACCGGAAATTGCAAGGAGGACATCAATCGTTGTCCTCTTCTCCTTCATCCTTACCGTTGCCTTCGGGCTGTCCATACTTGACGTGCTCGGGGTAAGCCTTGCAAGCGTTAAGATTTTTGGAGGTGCCATCCTGCTCCAGATGGCGTTTCAGATGCTTCAGGCAAAGGTTCCCCCACAGAAGCGGACGGACAGGGAGGAGAGCGCAGCAACCGAGAAGGTGGATATCTCCTTCATACCCCTCGGGATACCGATAATATTTGGACCGGGGGTCCTGACAACAACGCTGATATTCAGGTCGGAGGTCTCCTCGATTGGCGATGCGGTTGCTCTCATCGCATCGGTGCTGATAGTTGTCCTTTTAGTTTACATCTTCCTCAGGAACGGTTACAGGCTCTCGTCGAAGATAGGCATAACCGGCATAGGGACCTTCACGAGGGTGATGGGGCTTATCGTTGGAGCTTTAGGTTCCCAGTTTGTAGTCGAGGGTGTTAAGTTCCTCTGGAAGGCAAAGGAGGTTGTATGAGGAAGCTGATAGAGAAAGCATCCGTTCTCCTTGAAGCGCTTCCCTACATCAGGAGCTTCTACGGTAAGACCTTCGTTGTAAAGTACGGTGGGAGCGCAATGCTTAGCCCGGAGCTCAGGGACAGCTTTGCCATGGATATAGTTCTCCTGAAGTACATAGGGATAAACCCCGTTGTTGTTCACGGAGGGGGACCCCAAATAGGAGATCTCCTGAAAAGGCTTAACATCCCTTCAAAGTTCGTCGGGGGGATGAGGGTTACGGACAGGGAAACGATGGATGTGGTTGAGATGGTTCTGGTGGGGAAGGTCAACAAGGAGATTGTCAAGCTCATAAACTCCCACGGGGGCAATGCCGTTGGCCTTTCCGGGAAGGATGGAAACCTCATAACTGCAAGAAAGATAGATTCGAGGAGGTACCTTGAGGAGGTTAAGGCTCCCGAGATAATCGACCTTGGCTTTGTTGGAGATGTTGAATCGGTTAACCCTGAGGTACTTTTGAACCTCATAGGCTCCAAGTTCATCCCTGTCATAGCTCCTGTGGGCATTGGGAAGGATATGAACGCCTACAACATAAATGCCGATATCGTTGCGGGGGCAGTTGCTGCCTCGCTGAAGGCGGAAAAGCTCATCATGCTGACTGATACGGAGGGCATCAAGAGGGACGGAGAGCTCATCTCAACGGTAAACAGGGAGGATATCCCGTCGCTCATAGAGGAGGGGATCATCTATGGCGGGATGATCCCAAAGCTAAAGGCGTGTGAGCTTGCCCTCTCATCAGGTGTAAGGAAGGCTCACATCATAGACGGGAGGGTTGAGCACTCCATCCTCCTTGAGATATTCACGAAGGAGGGGATAGGGACACAAGTTTTATAGTATTCTAATATATCAAGTATTATCAGTCTTGACATTGCGCTTGCCGTTTTTTAGAATGTGAACGTTTGGTGGAGGAAGTAAGCAAACTAACTATATAGAAGGAGGGGCAAGATGGACTTCGTACTACTGGTCTCACGGTTGCAGTTCGCGATGACGGCATTCTTCCACTTCATCTTCGTGCCGTTAACGCTCGGTCTTTCCACGATCTCGGCAATCATGCTCACCATCTACCACAGGACGGGGAAGGAGATCTACAAGGACATGGCGAAGTTCTGGGTGAAGCTCTTTGCCATCAACTTCGCCCTCGGTGTTGCCACGGGACTCGTCCACGAGTTCGAGTTCGGGATGAACTGGTCCGTCTACTCGAGGTTCGTGGGTGACATCTTCGGTGCGCCGCTTGCCATTGAGGGTCTTCTGGCTTTCTTCATGGAGTCAACGTTCATAGGCGTCTACCTGTTCGGGTGGGACAAGGTTCCTCCCAAAGTTCACCTCCTTTCAGGTTGGCTGTCCGCCATAGGTTCAAACCTGTCTGCACTCTGGATACTCGTCGCAAACGGCTGGATGCAGCACCCTGCAGGTGCAGCTGTGAAGCAGACAATTGTCGGAAAGAGGGCTGAGCTTTCCGACTGGTGGGGGGTTGTGTTCAACTCCGTTGCCGACATTAAGTTCTGGCATACGATAACTGCAGGCTTCATACTCTCTGCCATATTCGTTCTTTCAGTTAGTGCATACCACCTCCTGAGGAAGCAGCACGTTGAGTTCTTCAAGAAGTCAGC
>CAZIVU010000014.1:12596-14438 GCA_964542865.1 uncultured bacterium
GCAATCATCGACTTCTACCTTCTTGCAAAGTTTGCCTCGAAAGGTCCGGAAAAATCTGCGGAACTATACTAAGGGGGAGGTGAAAGATGCATATTGACCTGAACACCATTTGGACTTTCCTTGTTGTGGTTCTCATAGCCGGTTACATAATAACGGACGGCTTTGACCTTGGAGTTGGCATACTCCACGGGATAATTGCAAAGACCGACATTGAGAAGAGGGTTCTCCTCAACGCCATAGGTCCCGTCTGGGACGGTAACGAGGTCTGGTTCATCACGGCCGGCGGTGCCGCTTTTGCAGCGTTTCCGGAGCTCTACGCTTCGCTCTTCAGCTCGCTTTACATAGCGCTGTTCGTCGTCCTCCTTGCCCTCATTGTAAGGGCTGCAGCCTTTGAGCTAAGGAGCAAGGAGGAGTCGGAGGGATGGAGGAGGAACTGGGACTTTGCAATATTCCTCAGCAGCTTCTTGGTTGCCCTTCTTATCGGTGTTGCGATCGGGAACCTCCTTGCAGGCGTTCCCCTCGTTAACTCCGCCGCAAACGGAAACGTGATGAGCGGCTTTGTCTACGGTGAAAAGTTCCCGATGAGCTTCATCAACCTTGTGAACCCGTTTACGTTCCACGGGCTATTCGGGATACTGGTTGGAGTTACTACCGTCCTCTTCGTAATCCTTCACGGCGTTTCCTGGCTTATATGGAAGACCGAGGGCGAGATAATGGAGAGGGCAAGGAGCATAGGTCTGAAGCTCTGGCTTCCGTTCGTGATAATGTACGTTGTCTGCACGGGTCTTGCCTACACCATCTCCTTCCAGGTAAAGGATGCAAGCAAGGTTAACCTCCTGAACCTTCCTCCGGACATGCTTAAGGCTATTGCTGGGATGCTTGACAAGAACGGTGTTCTTCACCATGCCCTTTTCAGGTCGATGGGGGTTGAGATCGTTCTCATCGTTTTAGCTGCGCTTTCCGCCGTCGGGTATCTCCTGTCCGTCAGAGCTTCAAGCGGTGGGAAGTCCTTCCTCTTCTCGAGCCTTACGTTCATATTTGCCGGGCTTGCGGTGTTTATCGGTGCGTATCCCATTGCAGTTCCCTCAAGCGTTGGCCTTGAGCACTCGATGACAATCTACAACGCAGCTTCAAGCCAGCTTACCCTGACGGTTATGCTCGTTGCTGCGCTCATCTTTGCCCCTATAGTCATCGCATATCAGGCCTGGGTTTACAAGATGTTCCTCTTCAAGATCTCGACGGAGTCCATCAGGAAGGAGATTGAAGAGGCAGGGGAAGCCTACTAAATTGAAAGGAGGGAGATATGTGGCTTATATTGGCTCTGGCTTGGTACGTTGTCGTTGCATGGTTAACGGTTGTAATAGTTGGTTCCAAGGAGGCTTAGGCCTCCTTGTTCAAATAGGGAGAGAGCTATGAACGCTGAGTGGTTTGGCATAAGGGAGAGCTTCATAGACACGGATGCCCTAAAGGGTGCCGAAAGGTGCAGGGGAGATTGGATGAGCCTTGAGAAGTGCCTCAGGGATATTTACTCAAAGGAGCTTTCCCCGTTCAAGCCGAACCTCTTTACCTACTTCCTCGTTTTCGGTCTCATATCCCTCCTGTCCATGCTCTTCGTCATGAAGGTTCTGATCTCCGATTCAAACAGCCTCTACTTCCTCGTAAAGCTTATCTTCATAGTATCTGCAATGTTCTCCCTTAAAGGTTTTGTGGGACACTTTGTCGTAGTTTTTCTGAACAGGGACAGGTTTGAGTCCGAGCTTAGAAGTTTGAAATCGAGATTTGAAGCAAATTGATGGAGGGAGCCATGGCACAGGAAAACGGTGGACTTGGAAAGCTCATGAA
>CAZIVU010000015.1:0-14309 GCA_964542865.1 uncultured bacterium
ACATCCATTATCAGCCTGTTGTAGTCCGTCCTCCTGCCAACACGGGTGTTTTCAACCCTGAAGGCAACCTTCTTTATCGGGGAGAAATCTGCATCGAGGGGAATCCAGCCGAGCGTTGAGATATCGAATATCTCCTGAATCTCCTCAGACAGGATGAACCCCTTATCCCTGTCAATCCTGACAGATAGCTCAATCTCAGAATCCTCGCTGTCAAGGGTGGCGATGACTTTATCCGGGGTAAGGATCTCCACCTGAGATGGCACCTCAAAGTCAGAGGCAAGCACCTTCCCCGGTCCCCTCTTCTTCAGGTTTATGAAGACAGGGCTTTCACCGTGCAGGGCAAACCTCAAGTCCTTTATGTTAAGGATTATCTCCGTCAGGTCTTCAACAACTCCCGGAAGCGTTGTAAACTCGTGCCATGCCCCCTCAAACTTCACGGCTGTGGGAGCGGCACCCTCAATGGAGGAGAGGAGAACCCTTCTGAGGGCATTCCCGAGGGTTATGCCGTAACCCTTCTCGAGAGGCTCGACCACGAACCTCCCGTAATCCTTCGTGTGCTCCTCCCAGACAAACCTTTCAGGAGTTATAAACTTTACCATTACCTTCCTCCGATATTACTTAGAGTAGAGCTCAACTATCAGGTTCTCGGCTATCGGAATCTCAACCTCCTCCCTCGTCGGCTCAGCCTTTACAACTCCCCTGAAGTTCTCAGGGTCAAGCTCAAGCCAGGAAACCGAGCCTCTGCTCCTTGCAAGCTCCATCCCGGAGACGATGTCCGGGATTGACCTGCTCTTCTCCCTCACCTCGATAACATCGCCGGGCTTAACGAGGTAGGAGGGCCTGTCAACCTTCTTCCCGTTCACAAGTATGTGTCCGTGAACCACAAGCTGCCTTGCATGCCTGTGGGACTTGCCAAAGCCTAACCTGTAGACAACGTTATCGAGCCTGCTCTCCAGGAGCTTTATCAGGTTCTCACCGGTCTTCCCCTTCATCCTCTCGGCTTTCTCGTAGAACTTCCTGAACTGCGCCTCCCTGATTCCGTAGTAGTACTTGACCTTCTGCTTCTCCATGAGCTGGCGGCCGTAGTAGGATATCTTCCTCCTGCCCCTTCCGTGCTGCCCGGGAGGGTAGGGCCTCTTCTCAAGTATGTTCTTCCCCTTCTGCTGTGTCTTCTCCTCTCCGACGTAGAGGTTAACGCCGAGTCGACGAGCTATCCTCCACTTAGCACCTGTATATCTTCCCATCAAAAACCTCCATTAAACCCTTCTTTTCTTCGGTGGTCTGCAACCATCGTGGGGTATGGGTGTAACGTCCTTTATAGCCTTGACGTTCAACCCGGCAGCGGCAATAGCCTTTATCGCCGTTTCCCTTCCGCCACCGTTTCCCTTTATCCTTATCTCAACGTCCTTAACCCCGAAGTCCGACATGGCTCTCTTTGCAGCCCTGTCAGCTGCGAGCTGGGCTGCGTAGGGCGTGCTCTTCCTCGTTCCTTTGAAACCGACGCTTCCACCGCTTGCCCACGTGAGGACGTTCCCCTCCTTATCGGTAAAGGTTATAATCGTGTTGTTGAACGTTGTCTGTATGTGAGCTATGGCGAACGGAACTGTCCTCTTAGCCTTCCTCTTTGAACCACCTCTCCTCGGTCTTGCCATTAAAAACCTCCTTACTTCTTAGTAGCCTTTTTCTTTCCGGCAACCGTCTTCTTCGGTCCCTTCCTCGTCCTCGCGTTCGTCCTCGTCCTCTGTCCCCTTACGGGAAGTCCGAGCCTGTGCCTTATTCCCCTGTAACAGCCTATCTCCATAAGCCTCTTTATGTTCATGGCAACCTCTTTTCTAAGGTCACCCTCAACCTTGTAGCTCGTCTCTATTATCTTCCTTATCTTCGCTATCTCGCTCTCGGTAAGCTCCTTAACCCTCTTCTCAGGGTCAACCCCTGCCTCCTTGCAGATCTTGAAGCCGGACTTAATGCCTATTCCGTATATGTAGGCAAGAGAGTATGGAACCTTCTTGTTGTCGGGGATATCAACTCCTGCTATCCTTGCCACATCTACCTCCTATTTACCCTGTCTCTGCTTGTGTTTTGGGTTTTCACAAATGACCCTTACGACGCCTTTCCTCCTTATAATCTTGCACTTTGGACACATCTTCTTTACGGAAGGTCTCACCTTCATCGCTCTCTCCTTATTTCCTGTAGATTATTCTTCCCCTTGTAAGGTCATACGGGCTGAGCTCAACGACGACCCTGTCTCCCGGGAGAATCCTTATAAAGTGGACCCTCATCTTGCCGGACGCGTGGGCCAAAACCTGGTGCCCGTTTTCGAGCTCAACCTTAAAGTAAGCGTTTGGCAAAGCTTCAATAACTTTCCCCTCAACCTGTATTCCCTTCTCCTTCGCCATCAAAAACTCCGATTAAATTTTGGATAGAATAATATGTCCATTTTCCGTTACTGCAACGTCGTGCTCAAAGTGAGCCGAAAGCTTACCATCTTTCGTTACCACAGTCCACCCGTCCCTCTTGAGCTTAACCTTGTAAGAGCCCTCATTTACCATCGGCTCTATCGCAAATACCATCCCCGGTTCCATCAAAATCTCGGGGTAGCCCCTGTAAACGTAGTTCGTCACCTGCGGTTCCTCGTGCAGCTTCTTTCCAATCCCGTGCCCCGCATACTCCCTGACGACGGAAAAGCCGTTGGACTCAACCCACTCCTGAATTGTCCTTGACACCTCCACAAGGAGGTTACCGGGGGAAACCCTCTCAATCCCCCTGTAAAGGGCTTCCTCCGTTACCCTCATGAGCTTCTCCGCATTCTCAGATACCTTCCCAACGGGAACGGTAACAGCTGCATCACCGTAATACCCGTCAAATACGACGCCGAAGTCAAGGCTTACTATGTCCCCTTCCTTAAATACCTTCGACTTCAGGGGAAGGCCGTGAACAACCTCATCGTTCACTGAAACGCAGATAGCTCCGGGGAACCCCCCATACCCGAGAAACGCAGGCCTTACCTTGAACTTTCTGCAGTAGCTCCTTGCAAGCGAGTCAACATCAAGGGCGGACATCCCCTCACCTATCTGCTCAGAAATCCTGAGGAGAATCTCCATAGTGATGGCAGCAGCGTTCCTCAGCTTCTCTATCTCGTAAGGCTTCTTTATGGGTATGCTCAGCGTCTTAGCCATTAAGGCCCAGTGCCTCCTCGATCTTCCTCGTTATCTCATCGATGCTTCCCACCCCCTCAATCTCCTTCAGGATGCCCCTCTCCCTGTAGTAGGAGATGAGGGGTTCTGTCTGCTTCCTGTAAACCTCTATCCTTCTCCTTATGACCTCCTCGGTGTCATCGGACCTTCCCCTTGAGAGGAGCCTTTTAACGATCTCTTCATCGCTCACGTTGAGGAAGACAACGGCATCAAGGGGCATGTCCATATCGGAAAGCATCCTGTCAAGGGCTTCAGCCTGAGCTATCGTCCTCGGGAAACCGTCAAGTATGAACCCTCTCTCCCTTACATCATCCTTTGAGAGCCTCTCCCTTATTATCCCGATAATTACATCGTCGGGGACAAGCTCTCCCCTGTCCATGTAGCCCTTTGCCACCTTCCCGAGCTCTGAGCCCTCACTGACGGCTTCCCTGAGTATGTCCCCGGTAGATATATGGGGAACGCCGAACTTTTCCGAAATCCTGACCGCCTGAGTCCCCTTCCCGGCACCGGGAGGACCCAGAAAAACTATCCTTATCACCTTGAACCTCCCAAGCTCAAACCTGCCTTCCTCCTTCTCCCGAGGAATCCCTCATAGGAGAGGGAGAGGGCATAGGCTTCCATCCTCTTCAGCGTATCGAGTGCAACGCCCACAACGATGAGGAGCGCCGTCCCCCCGAAGTAAAACGGGAGGTGCATCCTCTGGGTAATGAGTATCGGAATAACCGCAACGAGCGTAAGGAATATGGCACCTGCAAAGGTAAGCCTCGATACTATCCTGTCAAGGTAGTTTGCAGTGTCCGTCCCGGCCCTTACTCCCGGAATAAATCCCCCGTACTTGTTCAGGTTTTCGGCTATCTCCTGCGGGTTAAATATCACAGCCGTGTAGAAGTAGGTGAAGAAGAAGATGAGGACTGCGTAGATGGCAAGGTAGAGGGGGGAGCCGGGCATGAGGTAGTCGTATATTGCCTGGGCAATCGGATGGTGGATGAACTTGACGATCGTCGCGGGGAACATGAGCACGGACGCGGCAAAGATTATCGGGATGACACCTGCAGGGTTGAGCTTTACGGGGAGGAAGCTCGAATACCTGCCGACAGCCTGCATCCCCACGTTTCTCCTTGCATACTGGAGGGGAACCCTCCTCTCAGCCTCCTGAATGTAAACGATTGCCGCTATCATCAGGAGGATTATCACGCCCACTCCTATAACCTTGAAGAGGGACATTTCTCCGTTCTTCAAGAGGGTGAACGTTGTTACAACGGCATTGGGTATTCTGCTCGCAATCCCTGCAAATATCAGGATGGACATCCCGTTCCCGATCCCTTTCTCCGTAACCTTCTCGGCGAGCCACATGAGGAAAGTGGCTCCAGAGGTGAGCGTGGTAACGCAGACGAACATGAAGGTGAAACCGGGGTTCGGAACGATGGGAACCCCCGTCGGGCTCTTCATGGACTCAAGGCCTATGGATATCCCTAACGCCTGAACGAATGAGAGGAAAACTGCCCCGTACCTCGTGTACTGGTTTATCTTTCTCCTTCCGTACTCACCCTCCTCCTTGGCGAGCTTCTCGATGGAGGGGAAGGCAACCGTGAAAAGCTGCATTATGATTGAGGCGCTGATGTAGGGCATAACGCCGAGTGCAAACACGGTAAGCCTTCTCAGGGCACCACCGGAAAACACGTCCATAAACCCGAAAACCGTCCCCTGAGCCCTGTTGAAGAACTCGGAAAGGGCAACAACGTCTATCCCGGGAGTGGGGATGTGAGCTCCGAGCCTGAAGATAGCAAGGATTGCGGCGGTAAAGATGAACCTCCTCCTCAGCTCGGGGACTTCGGTAACGTTAAAGAGTATCTTTGAAAGGTTCATAACTAACCCTCAACCTCTTCGCAGACACCCCCCGCTGCCTCAATCTTCTCCCTTGCGGAGGATGAGAACTTATGCGCCTTAACGGTTAGACGTTTCCCTATATCCCCATCCCCCAAGACCTTCACGGGGAGCCTTCTCTTCACGAGCCCTGCCCTCTTCATTGCCTCGATGTCAACGGTATCCCCGTCGTTGAACTTCCTGTCAAGGTCCTTAACGTTGACGATCTCATACTCAACCTTGAAAGGAGCATTTGAAAAGCCCCTCTTCGGGAACCTCATGTAGAGGGGAGTCTGTCCGCCCTCAAACCCGGGCCTCGTTCCCCCCTTCCATCCTGACCTTGACTTCTGTCCCTTCTGGCCCCTTCCGGACGTCTTACCTAAGCCTGAACCGTGACCCCTTCCAACCCTTTTAGCTTTTTTGGTCGCTCCTCTTGACGGTTTAAGGTTGTGAAGCTTTATCTCCATGGCTTACTCCTCTACGTTTTCTACTTTTACAAGTTCCCTGACCTTATCTATCATCCCCTCTATGGAGGGAGTCAGCTCCTTCACTGTGCTTTTCCCTCTCCTGTGAAGTCCAAGGGCTGCAAGGACTGCCCTCTTTTTCCTGCTCTTGCCAGCAAGACCTCTAACAAGCGTTATCCTTACCTGAGCCATCGTTACCTCCTGACTATCTCGCCTTCTGCGGTTATCAGCCTCCCGGGCAGCTTCCACCTCTTCCTGAGCTCGGAAACCTTAACACCCCTTATCTTCGCAAACTCCTCAGGTGTCTTGAGCTGCTTCAGGGCTTTCAGAACTGCCCTGACAACCGTATGGGGGTTGGTCGAGCCTATAACCTTTGTGAGGATATCCGTTATCCCGGCTGACTCGAGAACCGCACGAACCGGAGCTGAGGCGATAACTCCCGTACCGGGAGCCGCAGGCCTCATCACTATCCTTGAACCCTCAAACTTCGCATAGACCTCGTAAGGAATTGTCCCGTCAACAACAGGAATCTTGATGAGGTTCTTCTTTGCATCCTCGGTCGCCTTCCTTATGGCATCGGGAACCTCAGAGGCTTTACCCCTTCCAAAACCGACAACGCCGTTTCCATCTCCGACAACCACAAAAGCGGTAAAGCTGAACTTCCTTCCGCCGGTTACAACCTTTGCGTTCCTGTTGATGTGGACAAGCCTCTCCTTCAACTCAAGACCTTCAGGACTGACCCTTTTAGCCATCAATAACCTCCTTAGAATTGTAAACCGCCTTCCCTCGCACCATCTGCAAGGGCTTTAACCCTTCCGTGGTATATGAAACCTCCCCTGTCAAAAACAACCTTCTCTATTCCCTTCTCGATAGCCCTCTTTGCGATTATCTCTCCCAGGAGCTTTGCTGCTTCAGATTTCCTTAAACCTTTAACCTTCTCCCTTATCTCCTTCTCAACAGTTGAGGCGGAGACAAGGGTTACCCCTTTGGTATCGTCAATTATCTGTGCATGCATGTGCTTCAGGCTCTTATAGACCGCAAGCCTTGGCCTTTCAGGAGTTCCAAATATCTTCTTCCTGACCCTTCTGTGCTTCTTCGCTATCCTCTCCTTTCTCGTCATCTCAGCCATTGCCCACTCCTTTATTTCTTAGCAGATTTACCTGCCTTCATGATTATCCTCTCTCCCCTGTACCTTATACCTTTACCCTTGTAAGGCTCGGGCGGTCTGAACGACCTTATCTCGGCAGCAACCTGACCGACCTTCTGCTTATCTATTCCCCTCACGAATATGTTGTTCTCCCTGTCAACCTCTATGGATATCCCCTCGGGGATTGAGTAGAGAACCGGGTGGGAGAAACCCAGGTGAAGTTCAAGGGTGTTCCCCTTAACAAAGGCTCTATAACCGAGTCCCTTTACCTCAAGGACTTTCTCAAACCCCTTAGAAACGCCCGTAACCATGTTATTTATGATTGCCCTCGTCGTCCCGTGGAGAGCCCTCATCATCTTCTCATCGTTTGGCCTCTCAACGATAACCCTGTTCTCCTCAACCCTTATCGTGAGCTTCGGGTTGAACGTGTACTCGAGCGTTCCCTTCGGTCCCTTCACAACCACGTGATTTCCGGGCTTAACCTCAACGGTAACGCCCGACGGAATCTCAACGGGTAACCTTCCAATCCTTGACATCACACACCTCTCCTTGCGAATTTACCAGACGTAGCAGATAACCTCACCGCCAACGCCCAACTTCCTTGCCCTGTAGCCGGGAATTATCCCTCTGTTTGTTGAAAGGATGGCAAGACCCAGACCGGCTTTAACGAGGGGAATCTCATCCTTCCCGACGTAGATTCTCCTTCCCGGCTTGCTAACCCTCTTTATCTCGTTAATCACCCTTTCCCTATCGGGAGTGTACTTCAGAAAGACCCTGAGAACCTTCTTCCTGTTCTCGGGGTTCTTTGACCTCTTGAAGCTTTCCTCCCTTACCTCGTAATCCTTTATGAAACCCTCCTCCTTGAGGATCCTTGCAATCGCCTCGTTTACCTTTGAGTACATCGTATCAACGTACTCCTTGTAAACGAGGTTGGCGTTCCTTATCCTTGAAAGGAAATCGGCGACTGTATCCATCATCATTGTTCCTACCTCACCAACATTTTTTACCAGCTTGCTTTCTTAATTCCCGGAATTTTCCCTTGAAGTGCAAGCGTCCTGAAGCAGAGCCTGCACATTCCAAACTCCCTTATGAAACCCCTTGGCCTCCCGCACAGGGGACACCTGTTGTACTTCCTGACCTTGAACTTGGGTTCCCTCTTCGCCTTTACAATCAGAGCCTTTCTTGCCATTACTCCTCCTTACCTTCTGAACGGGAATCCAAAGGCTTCAAGGAGAGCCTTTGCTTCCTCATCGCTCTTTGCAGTAGTGACTATCGTTATGTTCATTCCCCTAATCTTGTCAATCTTGTCGTAGTCTATCTCGGGGAATACGACCTGTTCGGAGAGCCCGAAGTTGTAGTTCCCCCTTCCGTCAAACGACCTTGGGGAAAGGCCTCTAAAGTCCCTGACCCTCGGAAGTGCTATCGATATCAACCTGTCGAGGAAGTCGTACATCATATCCTTCCTCAGGGTGACCTTGGCACCTATGGGCATCCCCTTCCTCAGCTTGAAACCAGCCTCGGACCTCTTCGCCCTCCTAACGGAAGGCTTCTGACCCGTTATAAGTGCAAGGTCGTTCATGGCGCTCTCAAGCGCCTTTATGTTCTGAACAGCCTCTCCAACTCCCATGTTAACAACGATCTTCTCTATCTTCGGGACCTCCATCACGTTCTTGTAGCCAAACCTCTTCATGAGAGCTGGAACTACCTCTTTCTGGTACTTCTCCTTCAGCCTTGGTACGTACTTTTCTGCCATTACTCCTCCTTGTGCGGATTACCGACCCGCCTTTTTCGGCTTGCTAATCTCATCGATTATCTCCCCGGACCTCTTTGCATACCTTACCTTTCTCCCATCCTCAAGGAACCTTATCCCGACCCTTGTCGGCTTTCCCGTCTTCGGGTCAACGAGCATGACGTTGCTTATGTGTATGGGGGCTTCCTTCTCAATGATTCCCCCTTCAGGGTTCTTCTGGCTTGGCCTGAGGTGTTTCTTGACAACCCTTACACCCTCAACTATAACCCTCTCCTCATCCCTCAAGACCTTCAGGACCTTTCCAACCTTTCCCTTATCCTTTCCGGCTATCACGACAACCTTGTCTCCAGACTTTATCCTGAACTTCTTTCCCATCAGGTTCCTCCTTATATAACCTCAGGTGCAAGGGAGGCTATCTTTGTGTAGCCCTTCTGCCTCGCTTCCCTTGCAACCGGACCAAGTATACGCGTTCCCAGAGGTTCCTCCTGCTTGTTGAGGAGGACAACGGCATTGTCGTCAAACTTTATGTAGGTTCCGTCAGGTCTCCTTACCTCCTTCTTCGTCCTGACAACAACTGCCCTGTACACCTCACCCTTCTTCGCAGTAGCCCTCGGTATGGCATCCTTTACAGTAACGACTATCTTGTCTCCAAGCGTCGCATACCTCTTAAAGGAGCCGCCAAGAACCCTTATGCACTGAACCTTCTTCGCTCCGGTGTTATCGGCAACGTTCAAGTAGCTCTGAACTTGAATCATGGCTTCACTCCTTAAAACAGATTCTTAACCCTTTGCTCTCTCAACAACCTCAACAACTCTCCACCTCTTATGCCTTGAGAGGGGTCTTGTCTCCATAATCCTGACAACGTCTCCGACCCTGCACTCCCCCTTCTCATCGTGAGCCATGTACTTCTTTGAGAGTTTGACCCTCTTACCGTAAACAGGGTGCCTGAACTCCCTTGTGACTCTAACAACAACCGTTTTATCCATCTTATCGCTAACCACAACTCCAAGCCTTACCTTTCTCCTGTTAACCCTCGTTTCCATGTTTCCTCCAGTTAACTTTGAAGCTCGCGCTCCCTCAGTATCGTCAGGATGCGAGCTATCTGTCTCTTCGTGCTCCTTATCTCCATCGGGTTCTCAAGCTGCCCAAAGGCGTTCTTGAACCTTAACCTCATCAGCTTCTCCTTAAGCTCAACAACCATCTTCTCAAGCTCTTCGGTGGACTTCGCCCTCAAATCCTCAGTTACCTTTTTCATGGCTACTCCTCTCTACCCGGTGTTTCCTCCCTCTTAACTATCCTGCACTTTATCGGGAGCTTGAATATTGCAAGCCTCAGTGCTTCATTTGCAACATCTTCGGGGACACCCGCAACCTCAAACATCATCCTTCCGGGCTTCACCGGTGCCACCCATGTCTCAACGTTACCTTTCCCCTTACCCATCCTCGTCTCAAGGGGCTTCTTCGTGTAGGGCTTATCCGGGAAAATCCTTATCCAGACCTTCCCTCCCCTCTTCATCTTCCTCGTCATGGCAACCCTTGCAGCCTCAATCTGGTTCGTCGTTATATACCCGGGCTCAAGCGCCTGTATCCCGTAATCACCAAATGCAAGGGTATTGCCCCTGTAAGACTTTCCCTTCAGCCTTCCTCTCTGCTGCTTCCTGAACTTTGTCCTCTTTGGCATCAACATGGCTATCTACCTCTCACCATCTCCTGTTTTACTTCCTTCTCTATCCTCTTTAGGATCTCCTCCGTTTCCTCCTTGTAAACATCGCCCTTGTAAATCCAGACCTTAACTCCGATAACTCCGTACTTCGTCTTTGCAACGGCGGTGCCATAATCTATGTCCGCCCTGAGGGTCTGTAAAGGCACCCTTCCCTCTCTGTACCACTCTGTCCTTGCCATGTCGGCTCCGCCGAGCCTTCCTGCACACTGAACCTTTATCCCCTTTGCGCCAGCCTTCATGGCATCGTTTATGACCCTCTTCATGGCACGCCTGAACGCCACACGGCGCTCTAGCTGTGATGCAACGTTTTCAGCCACTAACTGGGCATTGATCTGAGGGTACTTAACCTCCTCGATGTTTACGTAGACGCTCTTTCCTGTAATACCCTCTATGAGCTTCCTCAACTCCTTGACCTCAGCACCCTTCCTTGCAATCAGCAGGCCGGGTCTTGCAGCCCATATCCTTATGTTTATCCTCTCAAGCGTCCTCTCGATATCTATGCGGGCTATCCCTGCATGGTAGTACTTCTGCTTTATAAGGTTCCTTATCCTGATGTCCTCGTGGAGGAAGTTAACGTACTTCCCCTTCTCCTTGGAAACCCACTTTGACTCCCAGTCCTTCGTAATTCCAAGCCTGAAACCAACTGGATGTACTTTCTGTCCCAAAGTTTACCCCCAAATTAAGATTTTGAAACGACAACCGTTATGTGACAGGTTCTCCTTCTGATCATGTTTGCCCTTCCCATAGCCCTTGGCCTTATCCTCTTCATGGTAGGACCTTCATCAACGTAAGCCCTCTTCACTATCAGCTCATCAGGGTCAAGACCCTTCTGTTCAGCGTTTGCAATTGCGCTCTTCAGAACCTTCTCAACCATCCTCGCGCTCTTCTTCGGAGTGTTGGAGAGTATGGCAAGTGCCTCCTCAACGTGTTTCCCCCTTATAAGGTCAACAACAAGCCTCACCTTTGAGGCTGACATCCTTGCCCTTCTCCAGACCGCCCTTGCCTCTTCAGGGGCTTTGAAACCCCTTTCACCTTCCCTGTAGTACTCCCTTGTCTCAACTGCCATCTTCTCTCTCCTTACCTCTTCTTAGCGACCTTTTGTCCTGCATGTCCTCTGAACGTTCTCGTCAGAGAAAACTCGCCAAGCTTATGGCCTATCATCTGCTCCGTAACGTAAACGGGGATGAACTTCTGGCCGTTATAAACGGCAAACGTGTGTCCCACAAACTCGGGAACTATAGTGCATGCTCTATCCCATACCTTTATAACCTTCTTCTCCCCCTTCTCGTTCATCTCCCTTACCTTCTTGAGCAGCTTCGGGTTCACATAGGGACCCTTTTTAAGAGAACGTCCCATGAAAGCCTCCTATTTAGTTCTTCTCTTGATGATGAACCTGTCTGAATACTTGCCCTTCTTCCTCGTCTTGTACCCCTTCGTCGGTTTACCCCAGGGCGTAACGGGGTGTTTCCCGAACGTCCTTCCCTCACCACCGCCGTGGGGGTGGTCAACGGGGTTCATTGCAGTACCCCTCACAGTTGGCCTTATTCCAAGCCACCTTGACCTTCCAGCCTTTCCTATGACGATGTTCTCATGGTCTATGTTCCCTACCTGCCCAACCGTTGCCATGCAGTCAAGGTGAACGAGCCTCAGCTCCCCTGACGGAAGCCTCAGCTGTGCGTAATCACCGACCTTTCCCATGAGCTGGGCGAATGAACCTGCCGACCTTGCAAGCTGGCCGCCCTTCTTGGGCTTCAGCTCTATGTTGTGGACAATTGTTCCGACAGGGATGTTCCTGAGAGGAAGGGCGTTCCCAACCCTTATCTCGGCATCGGGACCGGACACAACGGTATCTCCAACCTTCAACCCATCAGGCCAGATTATGTACCTCTTCTCCCCATCCACGTAGGAAAGGAGGGCAATCCTCGCAGACCTGTTGGGGTCATACTCTATGGAGACAACCTTTGCAGGTATTCCTATCTTGTCCCTCTTAAAGTCGATAATCCTGTACCTTCTCTTGTGTCCACCGCCCTTGTGCCTGCAGGTTATCTTTCCCTGATTGTTCCTTCCGGTTCCCCTTACAAAGCCAACGGTAAGGGACTTCTCAGGCTCGCTCTTCGTTATCTCCGAGAAATCGGAGACGGTCATAAACCTTCTTCCGGGAGTGTATGGCTTGAACTTCTTAATTCCCATCTCCTGCTCCTTTTATAGCTTCTCCAGATCTATTTCGTATCCGGGCTTGAGGGTTACAATCGCCTTTTTCCAGTCCCTCTTCTTTCCCCTGAACATCCTTATCCCTTTCCTCTTCCCCTTAACGATCATCGTGTTTACCCTGTCAACCTTAACGTTGAAGATCCTCTCAACAGCCTCCTTTATCTGAGGCTTTGTAGCATCCATAGCGACCTCAAAGGTCAGCTTGGTTATCTTCCTCCTCTCCTTTGTCTTCGAGCTGACAGACTCAAGGTTTGACAGCCTTACGCTCTTCTCCGTAACGATTGGACGAACGAGAACATCGTAGTGGGTTTTCATCTCAGTAACCTCTCCTCAATTTTGGGTAGGGTTGACCTGAAAAGAAGGCAGACATCGTAGCAGAGCATATCGTAAACGTTCAACCCTTCAACCTCAAGCATCTTCACGTTTGGAAGGTTTGAGAACGACCTGTATGTGTTCTCATCAAACTCAGGAACGACAATCAGGACCTTCCTGTTCTCAATGCCGAGGTTTTTCAGAACCTCGACCGCCCTCTTTGTCTTTGGCTTTTCAAAGCTGAAATCATCAACCACCAAAAGGCTGCCATCGGAAAGCTTACCGGCTATAACGCTCTTCAGGGCAACCCTTCTGACCCTCTTCGGGAGGTTGTAGCTGTAATCCCTCGGCTTCGGACCAAAGACAACTCCTCCCCCGACCCACTGGGGAGCCCTTATTGAACCCTGCCTTGCCCTTCCCGTGTGCTTCTGAGCCCACGGTTTCCTCCCTCCACCTCTGACCTCACCCCTCGTCTTGGTGGAGTGGGTTCCCCTTCTCCTCTTTGCAAGCTGCCACTTAACGGTCTCCCAGATGGCATGGCTCTTCACGGGGAACTTTGCAATATCGTCACTTATGGTTTCCTTTCCAACCTCTTCGTTGTTTACATTGATGACCTTGACGTCCATCTCTACTCTCCTTTAACTATGACTAAGGAACCTTTATGCCCGGGAATCCCTCCCTTCACTATGAGGAGGTTCTTCTCGGGAATAACGTCTATGACTTCAACGTTCCTCACAGTAACCGTTTCGTTACCGTACCTTCCTGCCATCCTCTTGCCCTTGTGAACCTTTCCGGGGAATGCACATGCACCTATCGAACCGGGACCCTCGTGGAAATCTGAACCGTGGCTCTTCCTTCCACCGCCAAATCCCCACCTCTTGTGGTAACCTGCAAATCCCCTTCCCTTCGACTTTCCCGTTATGCTCACCCTCTCCCCGGGCTTGAAGATATCAACGCTGAGCTTATCGCCAATGTTAAACTCATCCACGTTGTCGAACCTAACCTCTTTGAGAAACCTCGTCGGCTTCACCCCGGCCTTTGAGAAGTGGCCAAGAAGGGGCTTTGGAAACTTCGACTCATGCTTTTTCCTCTCTATAAAGCCAAGCTGAAGAGCCGTATAGCCATCCCTCTCCTTGGTCCTCTTATCGACAACGATGCACGGTCCCGCCTCAATTACGGTAACAGGAACGGCCCTTCCGTCCTCCGTGAAGACCTGAGTCATTCCAACCTTTCTGCCAAGAATACCCTTCATCTAACACCTCTTAGTCAAGCTTGATCTCAACGTCAACGCCGGCAGGAAGCTTGAGGTCCATAAGCGCCTCAACGGTTTGAGGTTTCGGGTTCCTTATGTCTAAAAGCCTCCTGTGCCTCCTCAGCTCAAACTGCTCCTGCGAGTACTTGTACTTGTGGGGAGACCTTATCACGCTCCAAACGGAACGCTTCGTAGGAAGGGGAATGGGACCGGAAACGATAGCTCCGGTCCTCTTCACCGTATCTATTATCTCCCTCACAGACCTGTCAAGCAATCTGTGATCGTAGGCAAGCAGCTTAATCCTTATCCGATCCTGAGCCATTACATACCTCTCATCAGTCTAAAATCTTCGTTACGACACCTGCACCGACTGTCCTTCCACCTTCCCTGATGG